>NZ_JBFAOO010000036.1:0-51679 GCF_040675265.1 Microbispora sp. NPDC049633 | reverse complement strand
GAGGAACCTGTCGTACAACGGCTCGATCCCGGCGGGCGGCAACGTCTCGTTCGGCTTCCAGGGAACAGGAGCGGCACGAACACCCACGAAAGGCCGTAGAAGACCGGGAACAGCGAGCTCAGCACGGCGCCGACGACGACCGGCCAGTAGGGATCCGGGCCGAGCCGGACCAGCAGGCCGATGCCGAGCCCGCCCAGCCCGAGGCAGTCCGCGGCCGCCAGCAGCAGCCAGCCGTACGCGTTGTCCGGCCGCCGCGCGGCGATCAGCCAGCCGAGGGCGGGCAGGAGCAGGGCGATCACCAGGAACGCCCACTGCGACGCGGGCGCCGGCAGCCCCGTCTCGAGCAGCGCGCCGACGACGATCCCGGCGGCGGCGACGGCGGCCATGCCCGCCGCGAGCGGCCGGGCCGCTGCCGTGGACTTCATGCCAGGCATCGTGGCGGGCCGGCATGTCCGTCGTCTATGAGGTTGTCCTCACATTCGATGCGGCTCCCCGCAGCCCCGAGCCGGGGGCCGGCCGGCTGCCGGGACCGCGCAGTGATCGTTAGCGTGAGACCACGTGGACGCCCACCGCCGCGGCGAACCGCCGACGGCACCTTGGGCACCGGATCCCCTACCGAAGGAGCTCTCTCGTGCCGATCGCGCCGAGATCGATGCGCAGCAGGACGATTCCCCTCGTGAGCGCGGCACTGGCGCTCGCCGTGGCGGCCACCGCCGCCCCCGCCGCCGCGGCTGCCGCCGCCGCCGGCACCACCGCGGCGCCCACTCCCGCTCCCACCGGCACTCCGCAGATTCCGGACTCGCCGGTGGGCGGGCAGCTGCGCTGGCTCCTGACGGCTGCCGCGGCCCTCCCGATCCCCGAGGACCAGATCAGGGCCCACTTCAGCGCCGGCTTCCTCGCGCAGGTCCCCCCGGCCCAGCTCAACGAGGTCCTGCAGAGCCTGGGCGGCCTGCGGCTCGAGTCGCTGTCCGAGGCCACACCCACCTCCCTGTCCGGCCTGGTGACCACCGGGCAGGGGCGGCTTCAGATCACCATGGCCGTCGACGGCGACGGCAGGATCGACGGCCTCGGGTTCACCCTCGAACAGCGTCCGGCGCCGGGCAGCTGGGCCGAACTCGACAAGCGCCTGCGGGCGCTCGCACCCCGGGTGGGGTTCCTGGCGGCCGAGGTCCGCGGGAACGGCACCTGCCGTCCCGTGCACACCCTCGCGCCGGACACCCCCCGGCCGCTCGGGTCCATGTTCAAGCTGTACGTGCTGGGCGCGACGGCCGAGCAGGTCAAGAAGGGCCGGCTCTCCTGGGACACGCCCCTGACCATCCGGCCCGGATTGAAGAGCCTGCCCAGCGGCACGCTCCAGGACCGTCCGGACAACAGCACGGTCTCCGTACGGGAGGCGGCCAAGCTGATGATCTCGATCAGCGACAACACGGGCGCCGACCTGCTGATCGACAAGGTCGGCCGCGCGAGGGTGGAGACCCGGATGAGCACGTGGTCCCGTCACGCGTCGCTGAACCGGCCGTTCCTCACGACCAGGGAGCTCTTCCTCCTCAAGGGCGCGGACTACCCCCGCCTCGCGAAGACGTACCTGTCGCTCGACCGTTCCCGGCGGTACCGCTACCTGGACACCACCGTCGCCCGTACGCCCTTGAGCGAGGTGAAGCCGTGGGCCAAGCCCAGGGACATCGGCAGGCTGGAGTGGCTGGCCTCGCCCGGCGACGTCTGCCGCGCCTTCGCGGGCCTGTCCGCGCTGAACACTCCGCCCCTCGACGAGGCCATGTCGGCCAACGACGCCGGGCTGGGGCTCGACCCGAAGGCCTGGACCACCGTCTGGTACAAGGGCGGCTCCGAGCCCGGGGTCCTCGCCATGGGCTACCTCGCCCGTGACGCCGCGGGCAGGACGTACGTGGTGACCGCGCTCACGAGCGACCCCGACACCGCGCTCGACGAGACCGCGGCCGCGCCCGAACTGCTGGCCCTCGTCCGGGGCTCGTTCGCGATGCTGGCGAAGGACCGCGTCAGGGGCTGAAGTCCCCCGCGGCGACGCGCAGGGTCTTGAGCAGGCCGAACATCTCGCCGAGCTCGGCGTCGTCGTACATGCCCAGGCAGAAACCCGCGTCCATCAGGTCGGCCGTGGCCCGCCGTACGATGTCCCGGCCCTCGTCGGTGATCTCGGCGAGCACGCCGCGGCCGTCCCGCGGGTTGCGCATGCGGCGGACCAGGCCGGCCCGTTCGAGGCGGTCCACCGTGTTGGTCACGCTCGTGGGATGCACCATCAGCCGCTCGCCGATCTTCGACAGCGGCAGCGACCCGGCCCGGCTGAACGTGAGCAGCACGAGGGCCTCGTACCTGGCGAAGGTCAGGTCGTACGGCTTGAGCAGCGTGTCCAGTTGCGCCAGCAGGATCTGATGGGCTCTCATGATCGAAGTGACGGCGGCCATGGCGGACGACGGGCCGAAGGTCGAACGCCAGGTCTCGGCCGCCCGCTCGATCGGGTCGAACGGGAGCTTGAGCGGCCGGGGGCCACCCGTGGGCGGCGGCTCTGAGCTGGGCGGAACGGACACAGCGATATACGGTAGCGCGACGCCGACCAAGATCGACCGGCGCACCGAGCGTAACCGAATTCATTCCTTGACCCCAGAACTCCCCCCGCCAGGGTCACGCTCCGTTATGGTTGCCACGTCGAAAGGTGAGGCGGCGGCAAACCCGGCGGCACGGGGAACCCCGTCTGCTAGAGGACGTCTCGCGGATCTTGTCTCGCGTGACCGCCCGGGTATCCGGGGCGGTCCGCCGGGGCAAGGGGGGTCCGCGGGGACGCGTCCGACGGCGGGCGAGGCGAGGCCGGCCGGCGAACCAGCGCCACGGGGAACGGCGTCGGTTCGCGCACCGCTCACACAGACACGGGGGAGATTCTCAATGGACAGCATCGCTGTCCCGGCGCCGCATGCGCGCCGGACTTCGGCGGCGCGGCCATGTGCCGCGCCCTGTTGTGGGTGAGCATAGGGGCGGTTCACGCGGTGAGCTGAGACACGGCGCGCTGGTCGCGGCGACCGTGCTGCTCGTGCTGGCGCTCGTCGCCGCGTGGAGCGTCCTCATTCCCGGTTTCATGGACTGGGATGACATAGTGGCGGCCGTCATCGGCTCGCTGCGCCTGACGGGACCGCTCGGAGCCGCGTTCGCGGCCTGGGTCGCGTTCCGCCGGCGCCGCGCCGAGCGTGGCCGCGTCCTGACGCCGTGGCGGGCCGCACGGGCACCGCTGTCGATCATCGCGGTCGTCACCGGCTCCTTCGGGGCGACCGTGCTGCTGCTCGGGCTGCGCGCCGCCCTGACGGGGCAGGGCGGGCCGCTGCTGCCCGGCGGTCTCGCCATGTCCGTCGCCGGGCTGGGGCTGTACGTCGTGGTCGGCTGGATCCTGGGCTGGCTCGTGCCGGTCGTCGTCGTGCCGCTGATCGCGGGCGCCGGCACGTACGGGCTGTTCGCCTGGCTGGCCACCGGGCCCAACTGGGCCGACCGGCTCACCCCCGCCACGGGTGAGCCGTACGACCTGATCGCGGGCGTCAGCGAGACCGCGTACACGGACCAGACGCTCTGGCTGCTGGGCCTCAGCACCGCGCTGCTGCTCGGCTGGGTGGCCCTGGTGACCCGGCGGACGCTGGCGCTGGCCGCCGCGGTGATCGCCGTCCTGGCCGCGGGGACCGGCGCGGCCCGGCTCGTCACCGGGCCGCGGACGATGCCCGTGAGCGAACGCCTCGTGTGCCAGGAATGGCCGATAAGCGTGTGCGTTCACCCGGCGCTGCGCGGGGGCCTGGCCGAGCTCGCCACCGTGTTCACCGCGCTGGCGATGCGTCTGAACGGGACACCGGCCGCCTTCCACCGGGTGGAGCAACGGGCGAACGGCGAGGAGGACCCGGCAGGATCGGAGGTGGTCGTCGTCCACATCGACGACCTCGGGTCCGGGTACGCCCAGCGGGCGGCCAACGAGTTCCTCGACCGCCTGGCCCGCCCTTGCCCGGGAACCGCGGCCGCGGGCTACCGGAGCATCGTCGTCGCGTGGCTGCGGGGCGTCTCACTGCCCGGCGGACCGCTGCGCGAGCATCACCAGGCCTCCGTATGGTTCTCCGAGCTGACCGAGGCCCAGCGCCGCGACTGGCTGCGCATGTTCTACTCCGACTTCGTCTCCTGCGGGTTGCAGGCCAGGCACTTCGGCGGCGGCTCCCAGCCCGCCGGTCCCGTGGCGACGGTCTATCCGGCGAGCCCCACCCCCGCGTACGCGCCGAACTATCCGGTCGAGCCGAGCTATCCGGGTACGGCCGTCGCCACCGGCATGCCGGCCGGCTCGGAGCCCGGCTGGGAGCGGAGCGCGGACCCGGGCGCCGGCGGAACCGGTATGGGGTGGACCGGCCCGAGCCCGTCCGCCCCGGCGTACCCGTCTCCTCCCGCCCCGAGCCCCGCGGGCCAGTGGCCGGCAGGTCAGGATCCGACGGGTCAGGGGCCGGCGGGTCGGGGTGGTCCGGGGTCGTGGGGCGTGCCGGGCGGCGAAGGCGCCCGCAGAGACGTCCCCTGGTCCCGTGGCCGGGGGCGGTCTCCGCACCCCTGGCGGCCCGGAAGGACCGGCAGGCCCGGGGACCCGGCGTCCCCCGATAGGCCGGGCGAGCCCGGCGGGAGCCCGTCCCCCGTTCCGGACACGCCCGACGCTTCCCGGCCCGGCCGCCTCCAGCCCGGCGGTCCGGCGGCGCAGGGCGGGAACCTGCCGGACCGTGGGCGGCCGTCGGGGCAGGGCGGCCTCGGCCGGACGGGAGGACCTCGTGGAAACGGCGGACAGGGCGCGGACGACGCCCGGGGCGGGCGTCGCGCCCGGCCCGAGCGCGTCCCCGGTCAGGGCGGCGCATCCGGCCGTACCCCCGGTGGCACCTCCGGCGGCGCTCCCGGCGCTGTGGGGAAGGACCGGCGTCCCGGGCACGACGCCGGACGCACCGACCGTGCCCGGCCCGCCGCGGGCGACGCCACCGGCGCCCGCGAGACGGACCCCCGGGAGAACGCGCAGGAGGACCCCGGCGTGGCCGGCGTACCCGGCGCGCTCCTGGCCCCCGCCGCGTAACGGACGCCCCAACCGTGGAGGGCACACCCGACGGGCGGTACCGGGCACGCCGGCGTCCGCCCCCGCCCCGTAGCGCGGCGCCACGGAGACGCGCGGCGCCACGGAGACGCGCGGCGCCACGGAGACGCGCGGCGCCACGGAGACGCGCGGCGCCACGGAGACGCGCGGCGCCACGGAGAGGCCCCGGTGGGGCCTCTCCGGGCGCATGGGCCGGACGAAAGACAGGTTTCGGAGGGCCGAAGCAGGGCTTCTCGGCAGAATCGATCTTGCGATGAGTGAGAGGGCCGGAATACCGGGAAGATTTCCGCCGTGGACCGTCAGACCCGCCCCTCGTTCGCGCCGGCCGACTCCGGCGCCGCCGCCACCGACGCCACGGACAGCGCCGGGGCCCCCGCACGCCGCTCCCGGCGCGGCTGGCGGGTGCTCGCCGGCCTGCTGTTCGTGGTCCTGCTGCTCGTGGTCGGCGCGCGGCTGACCTGGTCCTGGCTCAACCCGCTGGGCGAGCAGACCATCGACCGCAGCGGCCCCGCGCTGCTCCGGTCGGTGCAGAACCTGAGCCGGTTCGAGGCCGCGACCGGCAACTTCCAGGTCATCGTCGACCTGGAGAAGGACGCGAAGTTCGTGCCCGACGCGATCAAGGGCTCCCGGACGCTCTTCGTGGGAGCCGGGAACGTGGACGCCTACGTGGACTTCTCCACCCTGCCCAAGGAAGCCTTCACGGTCTCCCCCGACCGCACGACCGTGACGGTGCGGCTGCCGCACGCCGAACTGGAGAAGCCCAACCTCGACAACAAGCGGTCGTACGTCTTCGCACAGGAGCGGGGCATCTTCGACCGGATCTCCGACTTCCTGTCGTCGTCCCCGCAGAACCAGCAGGAGCTCTACGTGCTGGCCGAAAACAAGATCGCGGAGGCGGCGGCCGCCAGCGACCTGCGCTCCCGGGCCGACCAGAACACCAAGGCGATGCTGGAGGGCATGCTGAAGTCCCTCGGCTTCACGACGATCACGGTCAAGTACGCCGGCGAGCCCTGACCCGTCGGCCGCCGTGAGGCGAGAGCCGTACGGGCAGGGCCGCGGGCCGGTGGCTCAGCGTAGCGCCGCGATGAGGTCGTCGGCGGCGGCGTAGGGGTCGGTCTCGGCGCCGAGCAGCCGCTCGGCGAGCGCGTCGAGGCGGTCCCCATGGAGCACGGCGAAGCGCGACCGGAGCTGGGCCAGCGCGATGGCCTCGATCTCGTCGCGGGCCCGGGCCAGTCGCCGCCTGCGGGCCTCGCCGGACTCCTCCAGGTACGCGTGGTGCTTGTCCAACGCGGCCAGCAGGTCGTCGGCGCCCTCGCCCCGGGAGGCGACGGTCGTGACGATCGGGGGCCGCCACGCCGCCTCGACGAGGCCCGTCATGTTCCGCAGCTCCCGCACGGTCGCCTGGACGCCGTCGCGGTCGGCCTTGTTCACCACCAGGACGTCGGCGACCTCGAGGATGCCCGCCTTGGCGGCCTGCACGCCGTCGCCCATGCCCGGGGCGAGGATGACGACGGTCGTGTCGGCCAGGCGGGCGATGTCCACCTCGGCCTGCCCGACGCCGACCGTCTCGACGAGGATCACGTCGCACCCGGCGGCCTCCAGCACGCGCAGCGCCTGCGGCGTGGCCCACGCGAGCCCGCCGAGGTGCCCCCGGCTCGACATGCTGCGGATGAAGACGCCGGGGTCGGTCGCGTGGTCCTGCATGCGTACGCGATCGCCGAGCAGGGCGCCGCCGGTGAACGGGCTGGACGGGTCGACCGCCAGCACCCCCACCCTGCTGCCGCGCCTGCGGAAGGCCCGGATGAGCATGCCGGTCGAGGTCGATTTGCCGACGCCGGGCGAGCCGGTCAGGCCGATGACCCGGGCGCTGTACGGCCGGGCGGCGCCGGTGGCCAGCTCTGCCATCGCCTCACGCAGGGCACGGCTCGCCGCCGCGGCACCCGCCTGGCCTCCCCCGGCATGACCCGCGGTGCCGGCCGCGTTATGCACGCCGTTCTGCGCGGCGTTCTCCACGGCGTTCTCCACCAGCGAGATCAGCCGCGCCACCGCGCGCGGCCGTCCCCGCCGCGCCTGCCCGACGAGCTCACGGACGTCCACCTGCGGCTCCGATCAGGCGCCGGGCGCGGGCACCCGGACGATCAGCGCGTCGCCCTGGCCGCCGCCGCCGCACAGGCCGGCCGCGCCGAGGCCGCCGCCGCGCCTCTTCAGCTCGTGGGCCAGGGTCAGCACGATCCGGGCGCCGGACGCCCCGATCGGGTGGCCGAGCGCGATGCCGCCGCCGTTGACGTTGACCTTGTCGAGCGGGACGCCGAGCTCCTTCGCCGACTGCAGCACGACCTGGGCGAACGCCTCGTTGATCTCCAGCAGGTCGAGGTCGCCGACGGACAGCCCCTGCTTGGCCAGCGCCTGCTTGATGGCGTTGGCGGGCTGGGACTGCAGCGAGTTGTCCGGGCCTGCCACGTTGCCGTGCGCGCCGATCTCGGCCAGCCATTCGAGGCCCAGCTCCTCGGCCTTGGCCTTCGACATCACGACCACGGCGACGGCGCCGTCGGAGATCTGCGAGGCCGACCCGGCCGTGATGGTGCCGTCCTTGGTGAACGCCGGGCGCAGCTTCGACAGGACCTCGACCGTGGTGTCCTTGCGGATGCCCTCGTCGGCGGAGAACAGCACCGGATCGCCTTTACGTTGCGGCAGCGGCACCGGCACGATCTCGTCGTCGAACAGGCCCTTCTCCGTCGCCTCGGCGGCGCGCTGGTGCGACCGCGCGGAGAACTCGTCCTGCTCCTCCCGGGTCAGGCCGAGCCGGGCGTTGTGGTGCTCGGTGGACTCCCCCATCGCGATCTGGTCGAACGCGTCGGTGAGCCCGTCGTGGGCCATCGCGTCCAGGATCCCGGCGTCGCCGTACTTCACGCCCTTGCGCAGGCCGGGCAGCAGGTGCGGCGCGTTGGTCATCGACTCCATGCCGCCCGCGACGACGACGTCGAACTCGCCCGCGCGGATGAGCTGGTCGGCCAGCGCGATCGCGTCCAGGCCCGACAGGCAGACCTTGTTGATCGTGAGGGAGGGCACGGTCATGGGGATGCCGGCCTTGACCGCCGCCTGGCGCGAGGGGATCTGCCCGGCCCCGGCCTGGAGGACCTGACCCATGATCACGTACTGGACCTGGTCGGGGGAGACACCCGCACGCTCCAGCGCGGCCTTGATCGCGATCCCGCCCAGCTCGACGGCGGACAGGTCGGAGAGCGAGCCGAGGAGCCGTCCGATCGGTGTGCGTGCTCCGGCGACGATGACGGAACCAGACATTGAGACCCTCCACTACGAGATCGGGGCGACGGTGTCACCATACCCAGGAGTAGTACGGCCGCCCGGAAGCGGGCGCGGCGAAGGGAGACGGCGATGCTGCTGCGGATCGACCACGTGGGCGTTGCCTGCCGCAACCTGGAAGAGAAGATCGAGTTCTACGAGTCCGTCTTCGGCCTGACCGTCGTCAGCCGCGAGGTGAACGAGGAGCAGGGCGTCCGGGAGGCCATGTTGCACGTGGCCGACGGCGACCAGGGCGCGTCATACGTCCAGCTGCTCGAGCCGCTGCACCCCGACACCGCCGTGGGCAGGTTCCTCGCCAAGCGGGGCGAGGGCGTGCATCATATCGGGTACGGCGTGGCGGACGTCACCAAGGCCTTGGAGGAGATCGGGGCGAAGGGCGTGCGCCTGATCGACGAGCGGCCCAGGCACGGGTCGATGGGAGCCTCGATCGCGTTCCTGCATCCCAAGGACGTGGGAGGGGTTCTCACCGAGCTCGTCGAGACGTCCAGGCGCTAAGCAAACGCAAGAAACGTTCATACGTAACAAGTCGCGCAGAAAGTCGGAGGGGGCCTCCAACGCGGCAGTACCGGAGTACGCTGGCGTACCACCGGACGTGGACGCCACACCGGCTTCCTCGCCTCGGAACGACCCCCCGTCCGGCCCCTGTAGCCGTCTCGACAACCAGGATCGAGCCTCATGCAGTCCGACATCGACGCCCAGCTCAACAACTTCTTCGAGGACGCTCCATCTCGCGAATTCGACGTGGTGCTCCGGGGTTATGACCGGCACCAGGTCCACGACCACCTGAAGACTCTCGACACCGAACTGCGTCAGGCGAAGGAACAGGTCAGCGCCCTCCAGCGGGAGCTGTCCGACTCCCAGCGCCAGCTGCAGGAGCAGGAGAGGCCGACGTACTCCGGCCTCGGCGCCCGCATCGAGCAGTTGCTCAGGCTGGCGGAGGAGCAGGCCACCGAGCTCGTCCAGGCGGCCAGGTCGGAGGCGAACGAGATCCGCGCCGCCGCGAAGGTGGACGCCGCCGATCTGCGTGCGGCGGCGGAGAACGAGGCGGCCGAGAAGCGGGCGCTCGCGGCACGCGAGGCCGAGGAGATGCGCAGCAGCGCCGAGCGCGACGCCGAGGAGATCCGCTCGACGGCCAGGCGCGAGTCCGACGAGCTGACCGCCACCACCGAGCGCGAGGTCGCCAAGATCCGCGCCACCGCCGACCACGAGGTCGCGGAGAAGCGGGCGGACGCCGAGCGCGAGATCGCCAAGCTGCGCACCACGACGGAGCGCGAGGTCGCCCAGCTGCGGGCCTCGACCAAGCGCGAGCGCGACGAGGTGCTCACCACCGCCAAGCGCCAGGCGGACGAGATGCGGGCCCAGGCGCAGCGGATCCTGGAGGAGTCGGAGGCCAAGCGCGCCCAGGACGAGGCGGAGTTCGAGATCCAGCTCGCCGCCCGCCGCGAGGAGGCCGAGCGCCAGGAGGCCGAGCGGCACGCCACCGCCCAGGCCAACACCCAGAAGCTGGTGGCCGAGGCCGAGCAGCGTGCCGCCACCGCCGAGCAGCGGGCCGCCAAGGCCACGCAGCAGGCGGAGCAGACGCGCCGCGAGGCCGACACCCACGCCAAGCAGCTGCTGGCCAACGCCCGTAAGAACGCCGACCAGCTGGTGGCCGACGCCAAGGCCAGCGCCGACACGATCGTGACCGAGGCCAAGAGCGAGGCCGAGCGCACCCGTACGGCGATGCAGCGCCAGGTCGACGAGCTCACCCGCCAGCGCGACAGCATCACCAGCCACCTCGCCCAGCTCCGCCAGCTGCTCGGCGGCGCCCCGCTGCCGGGCGGCGACCCGGAGCCGGCGCCCGTCACCGCGGCCCCGCCGAAGCCGGCCCTGTCGGCTCCGCCGGTCGCGGAGAAGCCGGCCGTGCCCGCCGCGCCGGCGGTCGAGCCGATCAGCTCCACCAAGAGCGACGACGACGCGGAGTGGTGGCAGGAGTAACCACCGGCACAGTCGGGGAGTCTGCGACGGCTATCTGAGCGGGGCCCGGCGCCAGGCGCCGGGCCCCGCTCTCGTGTCGCGGGGACCAGCCGAGGGGACCCGTACGAGACAGGTCAGCCGAGGGACGTGACGAACTCGGCGACGACCCGGTTGAACGCCTCCGGCTGCTCGATGGCGGACAGGTGGCCCGCCTTCTCGATGACGGCGAGCCGTGCCCCCGGGATGGCGTCCGCCATCGCCCGGGCGTCCGTGATCGGCGACAGCTCGTCCTCGTCGCCCACGACGACCAGCGCGGGCACCGTCAGCGACCGCAACGTGCCGAACGCGTCGGGCCGCGCGGCCATCGCCCGCTGGGCCCACGCGACGGCCGCGGGCGGCGCCGCCTGGACGAGCCCGCGCACGCGTCCGAGGACCATCCCCCTGCGCTCCTTGGTGGTCGCGCCGACCATCGCGGGCAGCGACTCGGTCACCAGGATGTCCGTGCCGCCTTCCAGGACCGCGGCGGCGATGCGCTCCCTGTTCGCCCGGGCCGGCTCGGGGTCGGCCTGCGCCTTGGTGTCGGCGAGGATCAGGGCGCGTACGCGGTCCGGGTGGCGGCGGCACAACGCCATCGCCACATAGCCGCCCATGGACAGGCCGCCGATCACCGCACGGTCGACGCCCTCCCGGTCGAGCAGGCCGGCCACGTCGTCGGCCATGAGGTCGATCGAGGGCTCGTCGTCGCCGAGCACAGTGCCGCCGAAGCCGCGCAGGTCCGGGGTGACCACGCGGCAGGCGGACGCGAGTCCCTCGCGCTGGGCGAGCCACATCGCGGAGGACAGGGGGAACGCGTGGAGCAGGACGACTGGCAGGCCGCTCCCGGCGGATCGCGAGTACAGCTGCATCAGGTCACGGTAACGCGCCGCGCGCCCACGGCCGCCGTTCGTCACCGATTCGCGATCCCCGGCTCCATCAGACCGTGGTCGGCAGCGGGGCCGCGGCGGCGTTCACGCGCTTGACGATCTCGTTCAGCACGATCCGCACGTACGGCTCGCCGACCCACAGGTGCTTGGCCCCCTCCACGCCGACGACCTCGGCCTGCGGGGCCGCCGCGAACCGGTGTACGGCCTCCTCCGGCCGCAGGTAGTCGTCGTGCTCGGGCACCAGGGCGACCAGCGGGCGGCCGAACTCCCCCCAGGCGGCGACGTCCTTCTCGCCGGCCCGCTTCAGCGGCGGCGACAGCAGGATCGCGCCCCGCACGATCGGGTCGCGGCCCCACTTCAGGGCCAGCTCGGTGCCGAACGACCAGCCGAGCAGCCAGGCGTTCGGCAGGTCGTGGAAGTCGGCGTACTCCAGGGCGGCGGCGACGTCCCACCGCTCCCCCTCGCCGCCGTCGAAGGCCCCCTGGGAGGTCCCCCGGTCGGAGGTCGTGCCCCGCGTGTTGAAACGCAGCACGGCGATGTCGGCGAGCGCGGGCAGCCGGTAGGACGCCTTACGCAGCACGTGGCTGTCCATCATCCCGCCGTGGGTGGGCAGGGGATGCAGGCAGACCAGCGTCGCCACCGGCGGCCGGCTCTCCGGCAGCGCCAGCTCGCCGACGAGGGTCAGCCCGTCGGCCGTTCGCAGCTCGATGTCCTCGCGCCGGGCAGGCAGCACCGTGGACGCCCTGATGTCCATTCCCACCTCAAAAGCTCGTGTCAGTAGCGGCTGCGGCCCGGACCCCGGTTGGCCCGGTTGCGCCAGCACGCGGTGTGCCAGTGCCTCCGCTCGTCCTCTCCCCCGGACCAGGCCGGCCAACTCACCACATGCGGCAGCCCCGGCCTGATCTCCTGCTCGCATCCCGGGCACCGGTACGCCTTGCCCTGGGCGGCGCCGGAGACGTTGCGCACGACCCACTCGCCGTCGTGTGCGCTCTCCACCCGGTCCACCCCGGGCACCTGGGAACCCACGGGCCGTACGGCGCGGCCGTCCGGACGTTCGAACGGGCCGCGGCGACGGGCACGGCGGGGGCTCACAGCGGGCATCCTTCCGGGGGCTCATGTCAGGCAAGAACGGGAGATGACAGCCCATTCTTCCAGCACCGGCTCAGCCGTCGTACGCGCGGACGCCCCCGGGGCTCCGCGCACCACGCCGGCCCACACTCCGGTCTCGTCCGATGTCCGGGCCATGCCGGGCAGTCTCCCAGAACGCCTCGGGACCTCCGCGATCCCGGTAGGGTTGGCGCACATGCGGCTGGTCATCGCGCGGTGCAGCGTGGATTACGTGGGACGGCTCACCGCCCATCTCCCCATGGCCCCTCGGCTCATCCTGATGAAGGCGGACGGCTCGGTCTCGATCCATGCGGACGACCGGGCGTACAAGCCTCTGAACTGGATGAACCCTCCCTGCAAGGTCCGCGAGGAGGAGATCGACGGCGTGCTCACCTGGTCGGTCGTCCACGGCAAGACCGGGGAGAAGCTCGTGCTGACGATCGAGGAGGTCCTGCACGACTCCAGCCACGAGCTGGGCGTCGACCCGGGGCTGCGCAAGGACGGCGTCGAGGCACACCTGCAGGAACTGCTCGCCGAGCACATCACCACGCTCGGGGACGGCTGGACGCTGGTGCGCAGGGAGTACATGACCGCGATCGGTCCCGTGGACATCCTGTGCCGCGACCACCTCGGCGGCGCGGTGGCCGTGGAGATCAAGCGTCGCGGCGACATCGACGGCGTGGAGCAGCTCACCCGCTATCTCGAACTGCTCAACCGCGACCCGCGCCTGGCTCCGGTCAAGGGGATCTTCGCCGCGCAGGAGATCAAACCGCAGGCCCGCGTGCTCGCCGCCGACCGCGGCATCGACTGCGTGACGCTCGACTACGACGCCCTGCGCGGCATCGAGCCGGAGAACCCGACGCTCTTCTGAACCGGTCAGCCCGCGAAGTCCCGGTCACGGGCCGGTAGGCACGGCGGCACCGGATGTCCACCGTACGGAGGACACCGATCATCGTCCGGTCGAGGGTGTTCCGTGATCCGCGCCTGGTGGATCCTTGGGGCATGAAGCACGCCATACGCGTACGAGGACTGAAGAAGCGGTACGGCGAGGTCCAGGCCGTCGCGGGTTTGGACCTGGACGTCGAGCACGGCGAGGTGTTCGCCGTCCTCGGCCCGAACGGCGCGGGCAAGTCGACCACGGTCGAGATTCTCGAGGGGTACCGCCAGCGCGACGCGGGAGAGGTCACCGTGCTGGGCAGGGACCCGGCCCGGCCGACCCGCGAGTGGCGGTCCCGCATCGGCATCGTGCTGCAGACCGCCGACGACCGGGCCGAGCTGACCGTGCGGGAGACCCTGCGGCATTTTGCCACCTATTACGCGAACCCCCGCGATCCGGACGAACTCATGGAACAGGTCGGGCTCACCGACAGCGCGGGAAAGCGCATCCGCCAGCTCTCCGGCGGCCAGCGCCGCCGGGTGGACGTCGCCCTCGGCGTCATCGGCCGCCCCGAGCTGCTGTTCCTGGACGAGCCGACGACGGGCTTCGACCCCGAGGCCCGGCGGAGGTTCTGGGAGCTCATCGAAGGGCTGGCCCACGACGGCACGACGATCGTGCTGACCACGCACTATCTGGAGGAGGCCGAGGCGCTGGCCCACCGGGTGGCCGTCGTGGCGCGGGGGCGCGTGGTCGCCCAGGGCGACCCCGCCACGCTGGGCGGCCGGGCCACCGCGAGGGCAAGGGTGGCCTGGTCGGACGGCGAGATCGAGACCGACAACCCCACTCAGGCCGTCCTGGAGCTGTCGAGCAGGTACGACGGGGAGATCCCCGGCCTCACCGTCACCCGGCCCACGCTGGAGGACGTGTACCTCCGCCTCATCGAGGCCGAGGAGCCGCCCGTCGGCGGCGACCCGGAGCCCGCCGCCGCTGTTCCCCTGGAGAGCGCCATGACCGCCACCCCGGCCGCCGTCCCGCCTGTGGAGAGTGCGCCATGACCACCACCTCCGCCCCCGATCCGGCCGCCGTCACGCGGGCGGCGGCGCCCCTGCCGTCCCCGCTCAGGATCGCGCTGGCCCGCGCGGCCGTCGAGACGAAGGTGCTCTTCCGGGAGAGGGACGCCGTCCTCTTCACCTTCGCCCTGCCGATCGTGTTCCTGGTGCTGTTCGCCTCGATCTTCTCCGGCAGCGCCGAGGGGACCGGCGTCACCGTCGCCCAGCTCTACACCGCCGGGCTCATCGGCTCGGGCGTGATGGGCACGGGGTTCCAGAACCTCGGCATCGGCATCGCGGGCGACCGGGAGGACGGCACGCTGAAGCGGCTCGTCGGGCTGCCGATGCCGCGTGCGGCGTACTTCATCGGCAAGATCGGCAGCGTGCTGGTGATGACGGTGCTCCAGGTGGCCATCCTGCTCGCCATCGCGGTGCTGTTCTACGACCTGGAGCTGCCCGCAGAGGTGTCGACCTGGCTCACCTTCGCCTGGGTGTTCGTGCTCGGCGTGTCGGCCGCCTCGGTGCTCGGCATCGCCGTCAGCGGCCTGCCCCGCTCCGGCAAGAGCGCGACCGCGGTGATCAGCCTGCCGTTCGTCGTCCTGCAGTTCGTCTCCGGGGTCTTCATCCCGATCACGCAGCTGCCCGACTGGCTGATCAACGCTGCCTCGATCTTCCCGCTGAAGTGGATGTGCCAGGGGTTCCGGGCCGTCTTCCTGGGCGACGCGGGGGCCGCGCTGGAGCTGACCGGGTCGTACGAGCTGGGCAGGGTGGCCCTGGTCCTGGCCGCCTGGCTCGTCGGTGGTCTCGTGCTGTGCGCGACGACGTTCCGCTGGAAGGGGCGGCGCGACGGATGAGTTCGATCGCGGAGCGCGGCGCCCGCCGGTCCTTCGACCGGCGGGCTCGGGGACGCGGCCCGGGCGACGCCTACGGAAGTCCGACCGCACCGCCGCAGTGACGACCGCTCTGGCACGCGGTCTGCTGTAATTGCCGATGCAATTGCAGCGAGACTGATCTATCTCAATTGGTAAGCGTGCTGACCTCTTGACGGCCTTGTCAAGCTATTGACCTTCTTTGGCATAGCCCGGAAGTGCTCATTTCCCAGCACTTCCACAAAAAGGATCTTGCGTTCATAATGTGAGTTCTGGGGGGACCATGACACGGTGAGGTGAAAAGTGGCGGGACGGGACTATCGGGGGATGTCGGCTGCCGAAAGGCTTGCAGACAGGAGGGAACGGCTCATATCAGCCGCATACACCTTGTTCGCCCAGCCCGGCTTCCACGCCACCACCATCGAGAGGCTGTGCGCTACGGCGCGCATCTCCAATCGTGCCTTCTACGAATGCTTCTCCAGCCGCGAGGACCTCATGCGCGCGGTTTACGAGAGGTGTATCGAGGAGACGCTGAGGTCGGTCACCGAGGCGATCGACAAGGCTCCGCCCACGCTCGATGACCGCATCGTCGCCGGAATCGCCGAATACATCCACTTCGTCACCAAGGACGTACGGCGCGCCCGCCTGATGCACCTGGAGGTGCGGCGGGCCGGCAACGTGCTCAGCGGCGCCCGCCAGCAGGCGGTGGCCTCGTTCACCAAGGTCATCGAGTCCTCGGCGCGGGGCGCGACCCGCATGCCTCCCCTCGACCTCCACCTGCTGGCGCTCGGGCTCATCGGCGCCCTCACCGAGTTACTCATCGAGTGGGTGGTGACCGAGCCGTCCCCGCCCACCGAGCAGCTCATCGAGGCCTGCGTGTACATCTTCCGCCGCACCTTCGCCTCCGAGGGCCCGATGGCGGCCTCCGCTCAGTGAGCCGGGGCCGGTGACTACGCTGAGCGGCATGACCCGAGCCGACAACGACAAGCCGGTCGTCCTGTCCAAGATCTACACGAAGACGGGCGACGACGGCACGACCGCCCTGGGTGACATGAGCCGCACCCGCAAGACCGACCCCCGCCTGACCGCCTACGCGGACGTGGAGGAGGCCAACGCCGCCATCGGGGTGGCCCTCGCGACGGGGGGCCTGTCCGAGGAGGTCGCGGCCGTCCTGCGCAGAGTGCAGAACGAGCTGTTCGACGTCGGCGCCGACCTGTGCTGCCCCGTCGTGGAAGACCCCGGTCGTGGCGGAGCCGCGGAGTACTTTCCTCCGTTGCGCGTGGAGGAGTCGTACATCACCTGGCTTGAAGAGCAGTGCGACCGCTTCAACGCGGAACTTAAGCCGCTGCGCAGCTTCATCCTTCCGGGCGGCGCCCCGCCCGCCGCCTTCCTCCACCTCGCCCGCACGATCGTACGGCGGTCCGAGCGGTCGGCCTGGGCGGCGCTGGAGGCGCACGACGACGTGAACCACCTGACGGCCAAGTATCTGAACCGCCTGTCCGACCTGATGTTCATCCTCTGCCGCGTGGCCTCCGCCGGCGACGAGATCCTCTGGAAGCCCGGTGCCACCCGCTAGCACAGTCACCGAGGGGCGCGCCGCCGATCTGGACCGAGGAGCCGCGCGGGAGCGTCCTACGCGGCGTCGAGGTGGGCGCTGGGCGGGGCGGACTCGAGCCAGGCCAGGAAGCCGGTCAGCGCGTCCTCGCTCATCGCGAGGGACAGCGGGCCGCGCTCGGCCGAGCAGACGACGGTCCAGTAGCCGGCGGGTCCCTCACCCGTGTCGAGCATCCTCCGGCTGGAAACGGTGAGGCCGCGCCTCGCGATCGCGTGGCGCGGCCTCAATCCGAGTCCCAGGAACGGGATCCAGTGGAGCTCTCCCCCTACGTAGCGGGCGACCCCGCTCTTCCAGCCCCCCCGGTCGTCCCGTACCCGGCAGACGATCGTGCCCCGGGCACGTGCCAGGACGAAGCCCCGGAGGACGAGGAGCGCGGCCACGGCGAAGACGCCCGCGAGTATCCCAAGCGCCGCCAATGCCGCCCTCCTCCTGTTGTCAGACCTCTTCGCCGGCCGCCCGCAGCCGGGCAGCCGCACGCTTGGCCTTCAGCCGTGCGTCCGCGTCCTCCTGGTCGGCCTCGATCGAGGCCTGAGCACGCTGCAGCGCGTCCTTGGCCCGCGCGACGTCGACCTCGGAGCCGAGCTCGGCCGCCTCCGCCAGGATCGACACGTCGTTGTCGGCGACGGAGATGAATCCGCCGTGCACCGCGGCCACGAGGTCGCCTCCGTCGCCGCGCTTGACGCGCAGCACCCCGCCCTCGACGAGGACACCGAGAACGGGAGCGTGGTTCGGCATAATACCGATCTCACCGTCCACGGTCTTGGCAATGACCATGTCGGCCTCGCCCGTCCAGATCTCACGTTCCGGCGACACGACGCCCACGCGAAGCTTTGCCACTTCTCAGCTCCCTTTCGACGGACGCCTGCACGGCCCGGCCTCGGCCGTGCCGCACAGGCGTCGTAGGCGTCCTAGCGCTCGAGTTCCTTCGCCTTGGCGATGGCCTGCTCGATGCCGCCGACCATGAAGAAGGCCTGCTCGGGCAGGTGGTCGTACTCGCCGGCGCACAGGCCCTTGAACGAGGCGATGGTCTCGTCCAGCGGCACGAACTCGCCCGGCTGGCCGGTGAACGCCTCGGCGGCGTACATCGGGTGGGACAGGAACCGCTCGATGCGGCGCGCCCGCTGGACGGTGACCTTGTCCTCTTCGGAGAGCTCGTCGATGCCCAGGATGGCGATGATGTCCTGCAGTTCCTTGTACTTCTGCAGGATCCGCTTGGTCTCCTGAGCGACCGCGTAGTGCTCCTCACCGATGATCTGCGGGTCGAGGATCCGCGAGGAGGAGTCGAGCGGGTCCACCGCGGGGTAGATGCCCTTCTCCGAGATCGGCCGGGACAGAACGGTCTGCGCGTCGAGGTGCGCGAACGCGTTGTGCGGCGCCGGGTCGGTGATGTCGTCCGCGGGCACGTAGATCGCCTGCATGGAGGTGATCGAGTGACCACGGGTCGAGGTGATGCGCTCCTGGAGCACACCCATCTCGTCGGCGAGGGTCGGCTGGTAACCCACGGCGGACGGCATACGGCCGAGCAGCGTGGAGACCTCCGAACCCGCCTGGGTGAAGCGGAAGATGTTGTCGATGAACAGCAGCACGTCCTGCTTCTGCACGTCGCGGAAGTACTCCGCCATGGTCAGAGCGGACAGCGCCACCCGCAGACGGGTGCCCGGGGGCTCGTCCATCTGACCGAAGACGAGCGCGGTGTCCTTGAGGACGTCCGCCTCCTCCATCTCCAGCCACAGGTCGTTGCCCTCACGGGTACGCTCGCCGACGCCCGCGAACACCGAGGTGCCCGAGAACTTCAGCGCGACGCGGCGGATCATCTCCTGGATCAGAACGGTCTTGCCGACGCCCGCGCCGCCGAACAGACCGATCTTGCCGCCCTTCACGTACGGCGTGAGCAGGTCGATGACCTTGATGCCGGTGGGCAGCATCTCCGTACGGGCCTCGAGCTGGTCGAAGGCCGGGGCCGGGCGGTGGATCGGCCACCGCTCGGTGACCTGCAGCGTCGCCTTGTCGGCGTCGAGCGGCTCACCGAGGGCGTTCCACACGTGGCCCTTGACGGCGTCGCCGACGGGCACCGAGATCGCCGCGCCGGTGTCGGAGACGGCGGCGCCGCGGACGAGGCCGTCGGTCGGCTGCATGGAGATGGCCCGGACGATGTTGTCGCCGAGGTGCTGGGCGACCTCGAGGGTCAGGGTCTTGCTCTCGCCGCCGAGCTCGACGTCGACGGTGAGCGCGTTGTAGATGTCCGGCATGGCCTCGACGGGGAACTCCACGTCGACGACCGGACCGGTGACGCGGGCGACACGGCCCACGGTGGTCTCAACAGTCTGTGCGGTCATTTCACTCTTTCCCCGCTGCGGCGTCAGCCAGCGCGTTCGCGCCACCGACGATCTCGCTGATTTCCTGGGTGATCTCGGCCTGACGCGCCTGGTTCATCTGCTGGGTGAACACGCGGATGAGCTCGTTGGCGTTGTCGGTGGCCGACTTCATCGCGCGGCGGCGCGCGGCGTGCTCGGAGGCGGCCGACTGGAGCAGCGCGTTGTAGATGCGCGACTCGATGTACCGCGGCAGCAGCGAATCGAGCACGTCACCGGCCGTCGGCTCGAACTCGTAGTACGGCGGGATGCCCTCCGGGGGCGCCTCCGCCTCCTCGACCTCGAGCGGCAGGATCCGCTTGACGATCACGTTCTGCGTCAGCATCGAGACGAACCCGGTGTAGACGATGTGGATCTCGTCGATCCCGTCCTCCGCCTTGAACGCCTCGATGAGCGTGTCGGCGATCTCCTTGGCGTTGCCGTACGACGGGTTGTCGGAGAAGCCGTCCCACTCGCCGAACATCTCCCGGCTCCGGAAGCGGTGCCAGGTGAGGCCCTTGCGGCCCACGACGTACGGCTTCACCGTCAGGCCGCGCCCGACCAGGTGGCCCTTCAGCGCCTCGGCCTCACGGAGGATGTTGGCGTTGTAGCCGCCGGCGAATCCGCGGTCGCTGGTGACGATCAGGACGCCGGCCGTGGCCGGCTGCTCCTTGGCCACCGTGAGCGGGTGATCGACGTTCGTCGTGTTCGACAGGACCGCCGACACGGCGTGCGTGATCTCCCGCTCGTACGGCACGGCCGCCTGCATCCGCTGCTGCGCCTTGACGATGCGCGACGAGGCGATCAGCTCCTGCGCGCGGGTGATCTTCGCGGTGGACTTGACCGACTTGATCCGCCGCCGCAGCTGTCGAAGCTGGGCACCCATGGGTTACTTCGCCTCGGCCTTGCGGACGTGCTTGACGACCTTCTCCTGGCCGACCGCGCTGGCGTCCAGCGCCTCCACCGGCTCGTCGTTGACGAGCAGCTCACCGCTGGAGGTGGTGAAGCCCTTCTTGAACTCCGTGATGGCGTCCTTGAGGGAGGTCACCGTGTCGTCCGTCAGCTCCTTGGTCTCCCGGATGCTGTCGAAGACGCCCTTCTGGGTGGTCCCGAGGTAGTCGAGGAACTCGGCCTCGAAGCGGCGGATGTCCTCCACCGGCACGTCGTCCAGCTCGCCGGTGGTGCCGGCCCATACCGAGACGACCTGCTTCTCGACCGGGAACGGGCTGTACTGCGGCTGCTTGAGCAGCTCGACCAGGCGGGCGCCGCGCTCCAGCTGGGCGCGGGAGGCCGCGTCCAGGTCGGAGGCGAAGGCCGCGAAGGCCTCGAGGTCGCGGTACTGGGACAGCGACAGACGGAGCGTACCGGCCACCTTGCGCATGGCCTTGACCTGCGCGGAACCACCGACTCGGGAGACCGAGACACCGACGTTGATCGCCGGGCGGACGCCCGCGTTGAACAGGTCGGTCTCCAGGAAGCACTGGCCGTCGGTGATGGAGATGACGTTGGTCGGGATGAACGCCGACACGTCGTTGCCCTTGGTCTCGATGATCGGCAGACCCGTCATCGAGCCGCCGCCCATGTCGGCGGAGAGCTTGGCGCAGCGCTCCAGCAGACGCGAGTGGAGGTAGAAGACGTCGCCGGGGAACGCCTCACGGCCCGGCGGACGACGCAGCAGCAGCGACACGGCGCGGTAGGCGTCGGCCTGCTTGGTCAGGTCGTCGAAGACGATCAGCACGTGCTTGCCCTGGTACATCCAGTGCTGACCGATGGCAGAACCGGTGTACGGAGCGATGTACTTGTAGCCCGCGGGGTCGGAGGCCGGAGCGGCGACGATGGTGGTGTACTCCAGCGCGCCCGCCTCCTCGAGGCGGCCCCGCACCTGGGCGATCGTGGAGCCCTTCTGGCCGACGGCGACGTAGATGCAGCGAACCTGGCGGCTCGGGTCGCCGGAGAGCCAGTTCTCCTTCTGGTTGAGGATCGTGTCGACCGCGATCGCGGTCTTGCCGGTGCCGCGGTCGCCGATGATCAGCTGACGCTGGCCGCGGCCGATCGGCGTCATGGCGTCGATCGCCTTGAGGCCGGTCTGCAGCGGCTCCTTCACCGGCTGGCGCTGGACCACCGAGGGGGCCTGCAGCTCGAGGGCGCGGCGGCCCTCGGCGGCGATCGGGCCCTTGCCGTCGAGCGGGTTGCCCAGGGGGTCGACCACGCGGCCGAGGAAGTCGTCGCCGACCGGGACCGACAGGACCTCGCCGGTACGGCGGACCTGCTGACCCTCCTCGATTCCGCTGAAGTCGCCCAGGACGACCGCACCGATCTCGCGGACGTCGAGGTTCAGCGCCAGGCCGCGCGTGCCGTTCTCGAACTCGAGCAGCTCGTTCGCCATCGCCGAGGGCAGGCCGGAGACATGGGCGATGCCGTCCCCGGCGTCGACGACGGTCCCGATCTCCTCGCGCGCGGCACCTTCCGGCTCGTACGCCTGGACGAAGCGCTCAAGGGCGTCCCGGATCTCGTCCGGCCGGATCGTAAGCTCCGCCATCTCTTTCTTGTCTCCCTATTCGCCTCAGCCGGCCAACCGGCGGCGGACTTCTTCGATACGTCCGGCGATCGTGGTGTCGATGTAGTCGTCTCCGACTCTCACGGAGAATCCACCGAGCACCTCCGGATCCACCTCGACGTTCAGGTGGACGTCTCGCCCGTAGGTGGCTCGCAGCCAGGCCGCGAGCCGCTGCTTCTGCTGCTGCGTGAGCGGCACCGCGCTGCGGACCACGCCCACCAGGCGCTCGCGCGCCCGCGCGACGATCCAGCCGAACTCCTCCAGCGCCGTCTCCAGGCTACGTCCCCGCGGGTGCACAACGGCCTGCGTGACGAGCCGGACGGTGGAGGGGGCGGCCTTCCTGCCGAGCAGCGCGGCGAGCAGGTCGCGCTTGCGCTCGGCGGGGATGGCCGGGTCGCTGAGCGCGCGGCGCAGCTCCGGGTTGGCGGCGAGGATCCGGCCGAAGCGGAACAGCTCGTCCTCGACGTCGTCGAGGCGGCGGTCCGACTCGGCCTCCGCGGCCGCGGACATCACGCCGATGCGCTCCAGGGCGTCCGGCAGGTCGCCGGCCTTGGACCACTTGGCCTTGACGGCGCCGACCGCGATCTCCAGCGCGGCGTCGCCGACCTTGCCCTGCAGCAGGGAGCGCAGGACGCTCTCCTTCTGCCCGGCCGGGCGCGACGGGTCGGAAAGACCCCGGCGCAGCCCGTGCTCGCGGTCGAAGAGGTCGGCGACGGCGAACAGCTCCTCGGCGAGGGCGCCGAGGTCGGCGGTCGCGGCGGCGGTGTTGAACCGCTCCTCGACCTCCGTGAGGGCGGTCCTGCTGAGGCCGCGCATCAGCGAACCGCCTCCGGGCGGCCCTCGAGCTCCTCGAGGAACCGGTCGACGATGCGGCGCTGACGGACCTCGTCCTCGAGCGACTCGCCGACGATGCGGCTCGCCAGCTCGGTGGACAGACGCCCGATCTCACCGCGCAGCTGGTTGAGCGCCTGCTGACGGTCGGCCTCGATCTGGGCGTGGGCCGCCTCGATGATGCGCCGCGCCTCGGTCTGGGCCTCCTCGCGGAGCTCGGCCTTGATCGCGGCGCCCTGCTCCCGGGCCTCCTCGCGCAGGCGGGCCGCCTCCTGGCGGGCCTCCGCGAGCTGTGCCCGGTACTGCTCCAGAGTGCGCTGGGCTTCGGCCTGGGCGTCCTCGGCCTTCTTGATGCCGCCCTCGATAGCCTCGGTCCGCTCGGCCAGCGTCTTCTGGATGCGCGGGGTGAGGATCTTTCCGACGACGAGGAAGACGACGAGGAAGGCGAAGCTGCCGACGACCAGCTCGTAAACATGCGGGATGAGGGGGTTGTTCGTCTCAGCCGCAAGGATGGTAGCTGCCATAGTCATAGGTGCAGCCTTCCTTCAGAGTGGGTACGTCAGCCGTAGATGAAGGGCGCCACGAGGCCGATGAGGGCCAGCGCCTCGGTGAGGACGAAGCCGAGCAGCATGTTCTGCCGGATGAGGCCGTACGCCTCGGGCTGGCGGGCGATGGCCTGCACGCCCTGGCCGAAGATGATGCCCACGCCGATGCCGGGGCCGATGGCGGCGAGGCCGTAACCGATCGCGCCGAGGTTGCCGGAGACTTCAGCGAGAACGCTCATTGGTGCTCTTCCTTTACTGGTCGGCCGGTGAGTGCTTCACCGGTCTGGTCGAGGTCAGGGGCGGATCTTGTGCTACCCGTCAGTGTTCGGGGTGCAGCGCGCCGCCGATGTACATGGCGGCCAGCATGGTGAACAGGAACGCCTGCAGGAACTGGATGAAGATTTCGAAGCCCGTCATCGCGATCGTCATGACGGCGCCCAGCACGCCGAGGCCGGCGCCGAGCGGAGTGAGCTTCTCGAAGAGGAACCAGAACCCGACGGCGCTGAAGAAGGCCAGGATGAGGTGGCCGGCGAACATGTTCGCGAACAGTCGGACGGCGTGCGTGAACGGCGCGATGATCAGGTTCGACAGGAACTCGATCGGCGCCAGCAGGAAGTAGATCGGCTTCGGCAGCCCCGGAGGGAACATCATGTTCTTGAAGTAGCCGCCCAGGCCCTGGTGCTTGATGCCCAGGTAGACCTTGATCACATAAACCGTGACCGCGAAGACCACCGGGAACGCGATGTGCGACGCGACCGGGATCTGGATGAGCGGGATGACGCCGAAGAAGTTCCACAGCAGGATCAGGAAGAACAGGCTGAGCAGCAGCGGCATCCACCGCTCGGCGTCCTTGCCCAGGAACGGGCGGGCGACCTGGTCGCGGACGAACTGGTAGCCCATCTCGCCGACGTTCTGCATGCCCCGGGGCACGAGCTTCGGGTTGGCGAAGGCGCTCCAGGCGAGGGCGCACACCACGAGGGCGCCCAAGACCGCCATCAGCACCGGCTTGGTCAGCCAGTACGGCGCACCCTCGTACAGCGGCGGGAAGTCGAAGATGGACGGTCCCGGCGCCGTGAACTTGTCATCGGCGACGAGCATGCGGGGGGTCACTTGGCCACCTCGCCTACCTGCTCGGGGCCGAATGCCCGAAGCATGTGCTTGTTCGTCCGTTCGCTACGCTCGCGCACGGGCGTTCCCTTCAACGATTGGATCAACAGAAGAGCGTGGAAAGCGGGCTCGCTGTCAGCGGCCGTACTTCAGATAGACGAGGTAGGCAGCCAGCCCGACCCCGAGAATGACGCCTATGGGGATGAACGCATGCACGCCGGTCAACCAGCTCAGCAACCAGCCGAGGCCGCCCCACACCAGAATCCCGGAAAGCAGATAGCTCGGGACCGACCAGGCGGCGTCGGCGAAGTCGCGGCCGTCGGTCTCGGGCCTGCGCTCCTGTTCGCTCATCGCGGCACGACGATAGCAGGAGCCATGCGGACTAGTCATATCGGGCTGCCCCGTACGCGTGGTCATGACGGGCCCTGCCCGGGAACCTTCGCCTCGGGCTCCACATAGAGCATCTTGAGTTTCATGAATCCGCGCATCTCACCGACGGTCCAGGCGAGCGTGCAAGCGATGACGCTCAGCGCGAACACACGGGAGTCGAACGCGGTGGTGCCGTCGAAGGCGTTCAGCATCGCCATGATCGCCAGCACTTTCACGACGTAACCCACCACGGCCGCCGTCATCATCGCCATCGGCGAGACCCGGCCGGCCCAGGAGACGACGAACAGGCCGACGGTGAAGAAGGCGGCCACGAGAAGGAGACCGATGCCGGCGCCCAACGCACCCTTGGCCCCGGTCGTGAACACCGCGACGAGCGCGGCGAGGAGACCGACGATCAAGGTCGGCACGGCGGCGCCCTTGAGAACGCGCACGTCGTTGGCCTGCAATGGGACTCCAGAATCGGTTGTCAAACGAGCGATTGCTACCTGCTGGGGCGGCGTTGCCCTCGCCCCTTGCAAGTGAAAGCTATCACAAGCCCCGGAGTGCCACCTTTACCAGGCGTTTCGGGTCGGCGTCCACCTGCGGGGACGGCTCAGCGGAAGGTCCCCGTGTCGGCGCGGGAAGTGGTGGGAGGGACGCCCGGGGCGCCCGGGGCGCCCTGACCCGGATAGGGATGCCGGCCCTGGGCGGGCAGCCTGCCGGGGGCGGCGGGGCCGGTGGGAGCGGCGGGGCCCGGAGTGACGGGGTCCGGGGTGACGGGAGGCGCCGGCGCGGGGACGACGGGATAGACGAGCGTGTCGTGCTCCGTCGTCGTGCGCGCGGCGGGGCCGAGGCCGGGCGGACGGCTCCCGGCCGGACGCGCATCGGCCCTCTGGTCGCCCTTCTGCTCCTGCGCGGCGCTGCGGCGCGACCGCCAACTGGGCAGGCCCATGATCACGAGCACCGCCACCGCGAGCACGATCGTCAGCGGGAACAGGATGAGCGGCACGCCGCCGATCGACAGGCCGACGATCGCGAAGGCGAACAGGAACGTCCACGCGTACATGATCAGCACGCTGCGCCGGTGGGAGTGGCCGATGTCGAGCATGCGGTGGTGCAGGTGGCCGCGGTCGGGGGCGAACGGGGACATCCCGGCCGACGTCCGCCGGATGACGGCCATGATGAGGTCGGCCAGCGGCAGCACCACCACCGCGATCGGCAGCACCAGCGGCAGGATCACCGGGAACCGGTTGATCTTGCCGACCACCGCGTCCGGCTCGACCGACGACAGGCTCGTGATCAGCGAGGCGGCGAGCAGCAGGCCGATCAGCATGGCGCCGGTGTCGCCCATGAAGATCTTGGCGGGGTTGAAGTTGTGCGGCAGGAAGCCCGCGCACATCCCGATGAGGATCGCCGCGATGGCGGCGGTCCCGTTGATGCGCGACCCGCTCGCGGTCTGCTGCAGCACGATCGAGTAGGCGAAGGTCGCCATGGCGGCGATCCCGACGATGCCCGCGGCCAGGCCGTCCAGACCGTCGACGAAGTTCACCGCGTTGATCACGACGACGACGATCATGATGGTGAGGATAGTGCGCAGGGTGGTGTCGAGCGCCTGGGAGCCGCCCATCGACTGCGGCATCGGGAGGAACTGCAGGTACATGCCGAAATAGACGAGCAGCCCGCCCGCCGCGATCTGGCCGCCCAGCTTGACCAGCGCGTCCATGCCGAGCCAGTCGTCCAGGAACCCGGTGATGACGATCAGGCCGCCGGCCGCGAGGAGGGCGACCACCGTCTGTCCTGTCTGGCCGCTGCCGAACGCGCCGCCGACGTACGGCAGGTTGGTCGCCACCAGCAGCGCCGCCGCCATCCCGCCGAACATCGCGAGCCCGCCCAGGCGTGGGGTGGGCACGGTGTGCACGTCCCGCTCCCGCACCTCGGGCGCCGCGCCGATGCGCAGCGCGAACGCCCTGACCGGCGGCACCAGCAGGTACGTCACCGCAGCCGCCACGAGCGCCAAGAGGAGATATTCGCGCACGGACCTAGTTTCCTGGATAGGCGGATCGGTTGTGACGGGCAAAAGACATAGATCGCCCTATCCCTAACGGGGATATGCCGGATGCGTCGCGGTCAGCCCCTTTACCCGTTCGAGGACCGACGTTATCGCACTGGGCTGCCGTATGGCCCGGACGACGAGAGACGCGATGTCCGTCATCTCCGCCCGGCCCATGCCCTGGGTGGTCACGCAGAGGGTGCCGACCCTGATCCCGGAGGTCACGGTCACGGGCGCCGGATCGTACGGAATCGCGTTGTGGTTGAGCAGGATGCCGGCCTCCGCGCACCGCCGTTCCGCCTCCGCTCCGCTCACCCCGGTCCCGCGCAGGTCGGCCAGCACGAGGTGGGTGTCGGTGCCGCCCGACACCGGGCGCAGCCCCTCGGCCGCCAGCCCCTCCGCCAGCGTCCTCGCATTGTCCACCACCGACGCGGCGTACGCTCGGAACTCGGGGCGCAGCGCCTCGCCGAACGCCACCGCCTTGGCCGCGACCACGTGCATCAGCGCCCCGCCCTGGCTGAAGGGGAACACCGCCCGGTCGATCTCCGGCGCGAGCTCGCCGGTGCACAGCACGCCTCCCCCGCGCGGGCCGCGCAGCGACTTGTGGGTCGTGAAGGTCACGACGTCCGCGTACGGCACGGCCGACGGAACGGCCCCACCGGCCATGAGGCCGATCTCGTGGGCGACGTCGGCCAGCAGCCAGGCTCCGGCCTCGTCGGCGATGGCGCGGAACGCGGCGAAGTCGATCAGCCGGGGGTACGCCGTGGCCCCGCAGACGATCACCCTGGGCCGGTGGCGTAACGCCAGGTCCCTCACCTCGTCGTAGTCGAGCGTCTCGGTGTCCCGCCGCACGCCGTAGGAGACGACATGGAACCACCTGCCGGAGAAGTTGACCCTGGATCCATGGGCGATGTGGCCGCCGTGTCGCAGAGCGAGCGCCAGGACGGTGTCCCCCGGCCGCAGAAGGGCCGCGTACGCCGCCAGGATGGCCGTGGTGCCGCTGTAGGGCTGCACGTTGACGTGGTCGGCCCCGAACAATCGCTTGGCCCGCTCCACGGCGATCTGCTCGGCGCGGTCGGCCACCTCGCAACCGCCGTAGTATCTGTGGCCCGGATAGCCCTCGGCGTACTTGTCGTTCAGCACCGAGCCCAGCGCGGTGAGGACGGCGGGCGAGGACAGGTTCTCGCTGGCGATCAGCTGAAGCCCGCCGCGCAGCCTGACGACCTCGTCGAGCAGCACCTGGGCGACGTCCGGGTCCTGCGCGGCGAGCCGGGCGAAATCGGGCCCGTAGAACGGCTCCGAACTGTCCATTGGACCGGCTCACAATCCGGTGGCGGTCTTCGCATCAAGAGTAGACCGATCCGGGGCCGTCACCCGGGCGCCGTGGCCCTCCGGGCCCCGCCCGGGGTCGGAGACCTGCGGATCCACAAGTCGGCTCCGATGGACGGAGGAGCTCGCGACGCACGAATCTCGTGCGGCACCGCCACCTGCCGCCCCGGTTCACTCCGGATGCGGCAGGTTCATCGACGCGAGCCTGGCCGGGTCGGCCACGACCGTGATGCCGGCTATCCGGCCGTCGACGACGGCGAACGCGACGACCGAGAGGGGGGTGCCGTCCTCACGCCAGGACACGATCCCGGGAAGGCCGTTGACGAGCACCTCGCGCGCTCCTGTGGCTGCACCGGCGCCCAGCCTCGCGCCGGCGGCGACCTTGGTGGCGCCGAGGGTGACGACCACACCGCCGGGAGTGTCGGCGGTCAGCCTCACCTCGGGGTCGAGTACGCGCAGCAAGCCCTCGAAGTCGCCGCGGCGGGCCGCCGCCAGGAATGCCCGGACCACCTCACGCTGCTCCCGGCCGGCGACCGCCGGCCGCTCGGTCGCCCGCACCTTCCTGCGGGCGCGGCTGGCGAGCATCTTGGTGGCGTCGGCGGATCTGCCGAGGATCCGGCCGATCTCTTCGAACGGCACCGCGAACAGGTCGTGCAGCACGAACGCCAGCCGCTCGCTGGGCCCGAGCGACTCCAGGACGACGAGGAGTGCGAGCCCGACCGAATCGGCGTGCGCCACGTCGTCCTCCGGCGCCGGGCCGTCGTCGAGCGTCACGACGAGCTCGGCCAGCTGCTCGTCGTAGGACGCCCTGGGATGGGTCTGGCGCGCTCGAAGGACGTCGAGGCTGATCCGGCCGACCACGGTCGTCAGCCAGCCGGCGAGGTTGTCGATCGTCGCGGTGTCCTGGCGGGAGAGCCGCAGCCAGGCCTCCTGGACCGCGTCCTCGGCGTCGGCGTGCGACCCGAGCATGCGGTAGGCGACCGCGCGTAGCCGTTCGCGCTGGGCCTCGAACGTCGTTGCCACGAGGTCCGCCGGGCTGGTGTCGGCCATGTCGTTACCTTTCTCGGTCCTGCTCCGTCATGGGGGATGACGGGCCCGGTCGGGCACAGGTAACCGATGAAGGAGCAAGACCCATGGAAGCACGCATGAAGAGCCGGGCGAACGCCGACGTGATGACGGCGGTCCAGCACCTCTACAAGGCGATTCACACCGGTGGCGTCGATTCGCTCGTGCTCGATCTGGTTCACCTTCGGGTCAGTCAGATCAACGGCTGCAGCCCGTGCGTCTTCGCCGGGGTGGCGTCGGCCAAGAAGCACGGCGAGACCGACGAGCGGCTGCACAACGTGGTCACCTGGCGCGAGACGCCCTTTTTCACCGAGGCGGAGCGGGCGGCGCTCGCGCTGGCCGAGGCCGCGACCCGGATCCAGGACGGGGCGCCGGGCGTGACCGACGAGACCTGGGACGCCGCCGCGGCCCACTTCGATGAGAAGCAGCTGTCCGCGCTCAACCTGGAGATCGCGCTGACCAACTTCTTCAACCGGATCAACCGTACGATCCGGGAACAGGCCGGCAAAACCTGGTGAGTTGGTCGGGGCGTCATCCCTCCGGAAGCCGTGCCTCCCGAAGCAGGGCATGGCGCCCCGCCGAGGGGACGTGGCAAGCGCGAGCCCCTGTACGCCGGTGAGGGAACGTCCTTGCTCGACGCTCACTCGCCCTCGGGGGCGAGGCCGGGCCTCCGCCACGGTCCTCGCTCCCTTTCGCTCCGCTCCCCCAACCCATTGATCGCGTGGGCGCGTGTCAGGAGGTGAAGGCGTGCGGTGCACCCGATTTGCTCGGAATCCAGCGCGGCGTGTCGGCCGCCTGGTCGCTGATCGCCGTCAGCACCGCCTGGCGGTACATGCCGAGCCGGTTGCGCCATTCGGCGATGTCCTGGACGTACCGGCCGGCGACCGGGGCGTCCCACACGTCCCTGCTCCGCGCCATCTCGTACGGCTTGTCCAGGGACTTCGTGAGCTGATCCATCAGCGGGACCACCTGCAGCCACAGGTCCACGAGCTTCTGGTATTCCGGGTTGAACACCCACCCCGTCGGCTGCCCGCCGGGCGCGAGCAGGTCGGTGCTCGACGGCGCCGGTGGGGTCTCACCCGGCTGCAGCGGAGTGGGCGCCGGCGGGTCGACAAAGCTCACGATCGCGCCTCCTGTGCGAAACCGGCGAGAACACCGGCGTTGGTCGTCACATGCTCTGCGGCGGGGATCCCGGTGGGAGGCCCACCGGTACTCCTCGGCCGGTCACCCCGCACCGCGCCCCGCCCGGGCGGTGTCGCTCGTGCCCGCACGCTCACTTCTCCGGATCCGGCGTACGAATCTCGACAACCTCGACACGCCTGTCGGGCTGGACCTTTCTGTCCACCCAGTCGTCCTCGCCCCACTCCCCCTCCGGAACGGAGATGTCCGGCGTGTCCACCGGCCCGACGTCCCGATGGTGATCCGGGCGCATGCGCCGTATGGCCTCGTCGCCGGAGTGGCGGACGGGGTGATCGACCTCTCCGGGCTGCACGTGTCCGGGCTGCACGTGTCCGGGCTGCACGTGTCCGGGCTGCACGTGTCCGGGCTGCACGTGTCCGGGCTGTACGGCAGCGGGCGATCGGGGATCGGGCGCCCGGCCCGTGTCCGGCGTTGCCGCCGCGCCGCCGGCCGCCGCGTCATGCAAGCCCACGCCATGCGCGCTCGGGCCATGTGTCCCCGGCCCATGTGTCCCCGGCCCATGTGTCCCGGTGCCATGCGTCCCCGGCCCATGCACCGCGCCATGATTGCCCGTGCCATGGGCGCCCGTGCCATGAGTGCCCGGGGCATTGGTGTCGGTGCCATGCGTTCCCGGCCCATGCACCACGCCTTGAGTGCCCGTGCCCTCGCGGATGACCCCCGTCGTGCCCGTGGCGGCATCGTTGTCGCACGCTCGCCCGCTCGCACCGGCTGCGCCGTCGGCCCTGTCGCCCGCACCGGTCGTCGCCGTGTGGCCCGTCGTGCCATCGCCGCCGGCGCCCGTCGCGGGCGCGGCTTCCACCGTTCCGGCCACCTGACCGTGCCCGGCCGCCGTCCCCGCCGCATGGAGGGTGCCGGTCGCCGTACCGGTCGCGCCCGCCGCCTGCCCGGTCCCCGCACCGGAGCTGTCCACCGCAGGCAAGGCGCCGGTCGCCGTACCCGTTCCGCCTGAGGTCACAGGCGCCCCGTCCGCCGCGGCGGCCGTGCCCGCCGGGTGAGCGGTGGCCGTGGACGTTGCGGCCGTGGCCGCCGCCTGCCCCGAACCACTCGCACCGGCGGTGTCCACCGACGAAGGCACGGCCCCGGTGGCGGCAGGGGTGGTTTCGGTCGTTGCCGCCGGCTGCGCGGGATTGATCGCCGTACCGCTCACCGCTGTGTCACCCGTGTACGCGTGACCACCGGCGCTCGCGGTCACCGTGTTGTGGGCGGCTGAAGTGCCCTGCGCGGCGTTCGGGTCGCCGGGGGCGTACGGCTCCCCGGACAGGTTGTCGGCGGGCGTGCCGACATAGGCGCCCATTGGGTCTCCTGGCGCGAGACCCGGTTGCGGAGGCTGCTTCGCCGCGGGGTTGGTCGGCTCGGCGGGCGGCACCAGCCCGGGCGGCCCATCCGGATGCGCGCCGCCCGCGCTCGCCGTCTGTGCGTCCACGCTCGGGACATCCATCGGCTGGACTTCCCGCATGTGCTCGTTCAGCCACTGGATGTACTCGGCGCTGGGCTGGTTCATCGGCGTGCTGACGACCTTGACACCGTCGACCACGGCCACATGCCTGCCGGCGGGGTCGATGTCGTCCGGGTGATCCTTGCCGGGGGTGTCGTAGAACTGAGAGTCGCTGCCGCCTGTGGAGGGCTGCTCCCCGGCCGCCTTGGAACCGGCCGGCGCACCCTGCCCCGAACTCTGGTCCTGCCCCTGGGCCACCGGTTGGTGCTGACCACCGGACTGGTTCTGACCGGCGGCGCCCTGGCCGTCGCCGACCGGCTGCGTCTGACCCACACCCTGGGCCGCGTCGGAGCCGGTTCCCACGCCCTGACCGGTGCCGATGGGCTGCGTCTGGGCCGTGCCCTGATGCTGGCCCGCGCCCTGACCGGTGCCGACGGGCTGGTTCTGGCTCGCGGCCGTACCCTCGCCGATCGGCTGACCCGGGCCGGTGGGCTGCTGCACCTGGCGGATGCCCGCGCCCTGGGACGTGTCGGAGCCGGTTCCCGCGCCCGCGCGTGCCGCCGTGCCACCGTCGTCGGCGTGGGCGGGGCTGTGCGTCGAGGCGGGCATCTGGGCGAGGGAGCCCTCGACCGTGTGGCGGGGCTTGTCCGCGAGTTCCCCCTCGGCCACGCCGTGGCCTCCGCCGTCGCCGTTCGCGCGGGTGGCACCGTCCGTGGCGCTGTGCGCCCGATGGGAGGTCTCGCCCTTCCCGGCCGCGCCGGAATCGCCCGAAGCACTCCCGGACGACGACGCGCGGGGAGCGTCCTGCTTGTCGTGGGCCGCCTTCCCCTCGGACTTGGCCTCGGGCTTCGTGTCCGCCTTGCCGTCGGCCTTGTGGTCGTCCGTCTTCGCGTCGGCCTTGTGATCGGGCTTGTGATCGGGCTTGTGATCGGGCTTGGCGTCGCCCTTGTCGCTCTTGTCGCCCTGCGCGCCGGGCTTCGGCGCCGGATCGTCCGCGGGCGCGGTGGTGTCCCTCTCCTCCGTGAAGGAGGCGTTGGCCGTGGGCGCCTTGCCCGCGCTCCGCTGTTTCTCCTTCTTCTCCAGCAGCACCACACGGTTCGTGACGTCCTTGACCATGGTCGAGCACGCGTCGGCGACCTGTGACGGCCGGTGGGTCACATGCACGGAGACGCCGGCCGTACGCGTCAACTGACTCACCCGGGCCTCGATGCCGTCCATCTGCCGCGCGGCGTGCTGAACCCCCGCCAGCAACTCACGGACGAGCTTCGGATCCATCCCGTCGAGCTTGGCCATGGGCGCGCCTCCACAGAGATATCGGCGCACTTCACGGTAGCCGGGGCGGCATCAGTAAAGAAGCCCGATAGCCAGACGGCATCGATCGCCCTGGTCAGGGCCGCGGCGTTGTCTCACAACATGAGACGTACGCCCGGATCCCGGTCATTCCTCGGTCGCGAGGTACCCGACGAGGTTGCGGATCTTGTCCACCGGGATCGCGCCCTTGCGCAGCACCCGGGGCACCGCGGTGGTCAGGTCCACGATCGTGGACGGCACGGTGTCCTCGCAGGGGCCGCCGTCGAGGTACACGTCCACCGAGTCCCCCAACTGCTCTTCGGCCTCGGCGACCGTGGTGGCCGCCGGATTGCCGGCCCGGTTGGCGCTGGAGACCGCCATCGGGCCCGTCTCCTTGAGGAGATCCAGCGCGACCGGGTGCAGCGGCATGCGGACGGCGACCGTTCCCTTGGCGTCGCCGAGGTCCCACGACAGCGACCGGTTGGCCCTCAGGATGAGCGTGAGCGGCCCGGGCCAGAACGTGTCCACCAGGTCCTGCCCGTACGTCCCGAGGCTCTCCACGAGCGCGTTGGCGGCGCGTACGGTGCCCACGAGGACCGGCACGGGTATGTCCCTGCCCCGGCCCTTCGCCTCCAGCAACGCGTTGACGGCGGAAGGGGTGAAGGCGTCGGCGCCGACACCGTAGACGGTGTCGGTGGGCAGCACCACGAGCTCGCCCCGCCGCACCGTCGCGGTCGCCTCCGCCAGTCCGGTCATCCGCTCGATCTGGTCGGCACAGTCAAACCGTCGGCTCACGAAGTCATCCTTCCACGTGTTCCGCCCGAGTCCGCCGCCGTGTGGCCGCTCGCCGGGCCGTTCGGGTCAGTCCTGGGTCAGCCGTGCCGTGACGAACCGGTCCCGGCCGGTCAGGTCCTGGCGCAACCGAACGTCGCGCCAGCCGTTCTCCTCGGAGAAGAGCCAGTAGACGGCGTTGCCCTGCTGGTCGGCGTGCTCGACCACGGCGAACCCGCCCGGCCGCAGCAGCCGCCGCGCCGTGCGCTCGACGGCCCGCACCTCGTCCAGCCCGTCCTCGCCCGACCCGTACAGGGCGCGGGAGGGATCGTAGTCGCGCACCTCGGGGTCGCGCGGGATCGCTCCAGGCGGGATGTACGGCGGATTGGAGATGACCATGTCCACCTGGCCGTTCAGCTCGGGCAGGCAGTCGGCCAGGTCCTCGGGATGCAGGGTGGTGCGGCCCTGGCCGTGTTCGAGGATGTTGCGCTTGGCCCAGCCGTACGCCACGGGGTCGATCTCGACGGCGTGCACCTGCGCCAGCGCGACCTCCTGGGCGATCGACAGCGCGATGGCCCCGGAACCGGTGCCGAGGTCGACCACGACGGGGGAGGCGACGTCCATCTCGCGGAGCCGGTCGATCGCCCAGCCTGCCACCACCTCGGTCTCCGGCCTGGGCACGAACACACCGGGGCCCACCTCGAGGGAGAGGTAGCGGAAGTAGGCCCGGCCGGTGATGTGCTGCAGGGGCTCGCGCGCCTCGCGCCGGGCGACGCCCTCCCAGAACCGCGCGTCGAAGTCGGCGTCCTTGACCGTGTGCAGCATGCCGCGCGTGACGCCGTGCACGAAGGCCGCGATCTCCTCGGCGTCCGTTCGCGGTGACGGCACTCCCGCCTCGGCGAGCCGGGCGGTGGCGAGGGCGATTTCGTCGAGCAGGAAGGTCATTGTCTCTTACAGCACGGTTGTCGCGGCGTGGCCTGGGGATCGTCGGTCGTGTGCGGGCGGGCCGCCGGGACCGCCCACGCTCGTCTGCGGACCCACGTCCATCACCGCTTCTCCCATCGTCCCCACATCAGGCTCGCGATCGGCTCACGAATGAGCGGCCAGCTTCTCCGCGAGTTCGGCGTCGAGCAAAGCCTGTATCACCGCGTCGAGATCGCCGTCCAGGACTTGATCCAGGTTGTAGGCCTTGAAGCCCACGCGGTGATCCGAAATGCGGTTCTCCGGGAAGTTGTAGGTGCGGATCCGCTCGGAGCGGTCGACCGTGCGCACCTGCGACTTGCGCTCGGCCATCGCGGCCGCCTCGGCCTCCTCCTGCGCCATCACGAGCAGCCGGGCACGCAGGATGCGCAGCGCCGACTCCTTGTTCTGGAGCTGGCTCTTCTCGTTCTGGCAGGAGACGACGACGCCCGTCGGCAGGTGGGTGATCCGCACCGCCGAGTCGGTGGTGTTGACGCTCTGGCCACCGGGGCCGCTGGAGCGGAACACGTCGATGCGCAGGTCGTTGGGGTCGATCTGGACGTCGACCTCCTCGGCCTCCGGATAGACGAGCACGCCGGCGGCCGAGGTGTGGATGCGGCCCTGCGACTCGGTCACCGGCACCCGCTGCACACGGTGCACGCCGCCCTCGAACTTGAGCCGCGACCAGACGCCCTCCCTGCCCTTGATGGCGACGGTGACGTCCTTGTAGCCGCCCAGGTCGGAGTGCTGCGCGTCGATGATCTCCGTCTTGTAGCCGATCCGCTCGGCGTATCTGAGGTACATCCGCAGGAGGTCTCCGGCGAACAGAGCGGACTCCTGGCCGCCCTCACCCGCCTTGATCTCCATGATGACGTCCTTGTCGTCGTTCGGGTCGCGCGGGACCAGCAGCCGGGTGAGCTTCTCCTCCAGCACCGGGATGCGGCCCTCCAGCTCGGCCGCCTCCTCCGCGAACGCCGGGTCCTCCGCCGCGAGTTCGCGCGCGGCCGCGAGGTCCTGCCGTACGCCTTCGAGCTCCCGGTACGTCGCGACGATCGGCGTGAGCACGGCGTAACGCTTGCCGTACGTCCGGGCCTTGCTCTGGTCGGCGTGCACGGCGGGGTCGGCGAGCCGCAGTTCCAGATCCGCGTACTCGCTCATGATCTCGTCGAGGTTCACCGCACGCTCCTTTGCTCAAGCTCCTCGTAAGGCCGTAATCACCAAGAACGCCGACCCGGAGACGCCCCGAGAAGGGGCGCCCCCGAGCCGGCGTCCTGGAGGAGCTACTTGCTCTGGGCCTTCTTGCCGAAGCGCTTCTCGAAGCGCGCAACCCGGCCACCGGTGTCGAGGATCTTCTGCTTGCCCGTGTAGAAGGGGTGGCAGGCGGAGCAGACGTCGGCGTGGATGACGCCGTTCGTCGCGGTGCTACGCGTGGTGAAGGTGTTCCCACAGGTGCAAGTCACCTGGGTGACCACGTACTCCGGGTGGATGTCGGGCTTCATGTCTCAGTCCTAACGCTAGGCGCGGTCGCCGGGTCGCTCCGTCTGTCTACGGACTCGCGCATCGGCACACCGTGATGCGCGGCGCGGGAACCGGTACCGCTGCGGTTCGGCTACCAGTGTGCCAGATCCTCCAACCATCCCAGGCCATGGGCTATTCCCCCGGCGACAGCACGCTGGCCGCGCATGTCAGGGGCGCCGCGAACGCGTCGGCACGGCCGGACGGTGCGCGCTCGCGAAAAGCCGGCCAAGCGTTTCGCAGGGAACGCCGCCGTATGTGGGGACAACCGGCACCGCACGGCTGCAGGCGCGCGCCCGTGGCCGGGAACGCCGGCGCCCCGGACGGCGTGGCCGTCCGGGGCGCCGGTCGAGCAGGCGTCAGTCGCGGTCGTTGCTGACCGTGGTCTTCTGCACCTGGAGCAGGAACTCGGCGTTGGACTTGGTCTCCTTCATCTTCTCGAGAAGGAGCTCCAGCGCCTGCTGCATGTCGAGGGCGTGCAGGACCCGGCGGAGCTTCCAGACGATGGACAGCTCCTCCTTCGCCATGAGGATCTCCTCCTTGCGGGTGCCGGACGCGTCCACGTCCACCGCCGGGAAGATGCGCTTGTCCGCGAGCGACCGGTTGAGCTTGAGCTCCATGTTGCCGGTGCCCTTGAACTCCTCGAAGATGACCTCGTCCATCTTGGAGCCGGTCTCGACGAGAGCCGTGGCGAGGATCGTCAGCGAGCCGCCGTTCTCGATGTTGCGGGCGGCGCCGAAGAACCGCTTCGGCGGGTAGAGCGCGGTCGAGTCGACACCACCGGACAGGATGCGGCCGCTCGCGGGCGCCGCGAGGTTGTAGGCGCGCCCGAGACGGGTGATCGAGTCGAGCAGGACGACGACGTCGTGGCCCAGCTCCACCAGCCGCTTGGCCCGCTCGATGGCGAGCTCGGCGACGGTGGTGTGGTCCTCGGCCGGACGGTCGAAGGTCGAGTGGATGACCTCGCCCTTGACCGACCGCTGCATGTCGGTGACCTCTTCCGGACGCTCGTCCACGAGGACGACCATCAGGTGGCACTCGGGGTTGTTGCGCGTGATCGCGTTGGCGATCGCCTGGAGCACCATGGTCTTGCCGGCCTTGGGCGGCGACACGATCAGGCCGCGCTGGCCCTTGCCGATCGGCGAGACGAGGTCGATGATCCGCGTGGTCAGGACGTTCGGCTCGGTCTCCAGGCGCAGGCGCTCCTGCGGGTAGAGCGGCGTGAGCTTGTTGAAGTCGGGCCGCTGGCGGGCCTGCTCAGGGTCCATCCCGTTGACGGTGTCGAGGCGGACGAGGGCGTTGAACTTCTCGCGCCGCTCGCCGTCCCTCGGCTGCCGGACGGCGCCGGTGATGACGTCGCCCTTGCGCAGGCCGTTGCGGCGGATCTGGGCGAGGGAGACGTACACGTCGTTCGAGCCCGGCAGATAGCCGCTGGTCCGCACGAAGGCGTAGTTGTCGAGGATGTCCAAGATGCCGGCGATCGGGATCAGGACGTCGTCCTCACTGATCACCGGCTCGTTGCCCTCGAAGCGGTCACGCCCGCGGCGGCCGCGCTCGCGGAAGCGGCCACGGCGCCCGCGGCTGTCGTCGCCCTGCTGGTCGCCCTTGCCGTCGGCGCGGTTGTCCGCACGGCTGTCGCCGCGCCCCTCGGAGCGGTCACGGCCGTCACGGCCGTCCCGGCCGTCGGTGCGGTTGTCGCCGCGGCTCTGCTGGTCACGACGGCCCTGGCCGCCGTCCCCCGCCTCGGCGGCGCGCTGGTCGCCACGCTGATCGCCACGCTGGTCGCCGCGGCCGTCGCGCTCGCGACCCCGCTCGCCCCGCTCGCCGCGCGTACGGCGCTCGCGGCGGTCGCCGCGTTCCGGACGCTCGGCGCGGGTCTCGGACGGCGCGGCCTCGGCCTGCGGCTCGGCGACGGCGGCGACGCCGTTCTGCACGGCCTCGGCGGTCACGGCGGGCGCGGCCTCGACCACGGGACGCTCCTCGCGGGCCGCGACGGCCGGCTCGGCAGCGGACGTGGCGGCGGGCCCGGCAGCGGGCGCGGCCTCGGGTGCGGGCGCCGCGGCGGCGCGGGAACGTTCCCTGCGGCCACGGGCGGGACGCTCGGCGACTGCGGGCGCTTCGGCGGCGGCCTTCGGCTCGGCCGCGGTCGCGGCCTCTCCCGGTCCGCCCTGCTTCTCCTGGATGGCCGCGATGAGCTGGCTCTTGCGCATCCGTCCGGTCCCCGTGATGCCGAGGCTGGTCGCCAGGGCCTGAAGCTCGGGGAGCACCATGCCAGCCAGGCCGGTGCCGGAGCGACGTCGCGGACGGGCCGAGGCGGAAGTGGGGGTGTCGCCGGCGGCCTGGCCGTCGGAGAGGAGTTCGGTGGTGTCGCTCAACTAAGGGTCCTTCCCAGGGGTCGGGCGCCAGAATCGTGCGTCCAGGCGTCCCGGTGATGCGACCCGGCGGGACAGACCGGGTCGGGCTTCGCGAATCTCATGTGTCGATGACTCTCGGGATTCGCGAGCGGTAGGTGCCCGGGGACGATCCCCCGGATTGCCGCCACCGACCAGATGTCTTGGTGGTTCGAACGCGCATGTCTCCGAGAACGCCACCCCCGGCCATGCCACCCGAAGGTGTGCCGACTGGAGGAAACGGTTTCGGGGAAATCGCCCTGCCCGCGTCGAAGGACACGGGGCGAAGTGCAGCGATGTGCGAATGACAAGCACGCACCCAACACGGGGGCACCTGGTGCGGCTATCAGCCTAACATCACCAGCGCGCACAGCTATTCCCTGAAGGTCGAAGAAACATCAGCGTGTCTCGGGAAACCGAACGAACGCACCAAGCGGGTCGACGTTCATTGGCTGGATGTGCCAGTCATTACCCACTTCTGGCGCGATCAAATCCTTGGTGTCCCGTGTCGTCAACGCGAGAACCGTCGGACCGGCCCCCGAGACGACGGCGGGCACCCCGGCCTCGCGAAGCCGTCGCACCACTTCGGCGGTGCGCGGCATCGCGGGTGCGCGGTACCTCTGGTGCAGGCGGTCTTCGGTGGCGGCGAGCAGGAGATCCGGTTCCGGTCTCCGCGTCAGCGCCGCGACGAGCAGAGCCGCCCGCCCCGCGTTGGCCGCCGCGTCCGAATGCGGTACTTCCTTCGGCAGCAGCCCCCGAGCCTCCTCCGTGGACAACCGGAAATCCGGGATCAACACCACCGGCCGGACGTCCTCGTGCGGAGTCAGTTTCACCATACTCGCCACCCCCGACTGGTCCGTCCAGGCGATGGTGAGTCCGCCCGCCAGGCACGGCGCCACGTTGTCGGGATGCCCCTCCAGCTCGGTGGCCAGCGCGAACACCTCGGGGTCCGGCAGGTCGCCCGCGCCCCGCCCGCGTGCGAGGGCACGCGCGGCGAGGATGCCGGCGCAGATCGCGGCCGACGACGAGCCGAGCCCCCGCGCGTGCGGAATGCGGTTGCGGCAGCGCAACGCGATGCCGTCCGGCTGGGTGAACCCCATGCGGTCGAACGTGGCGCGCATGGTCCTGACGACGAGGTGGCCCTCGCCCTCGTCCAGCTCACCGGCGCCCTGGCCCTCTACGGAGATTCGCACACCGGGCGATTCGGCTATCTCGGCCTCGACCTCGTCGTACAGGTCGAGCGCGAGGCCGAGGCTGTCGAAACCGGGGCCGAGGTTGGCGCTCGTCGCCGGCACGCGGACGACGACGCCCTGACTGTCCGTCAATTCGTCACCTGAAGCCTTGAATGGGCGGGAATAAGAGTGCCGGTCAGGCGAGTCCCAGCGCGGCCGCGGCGGCGTAGGCGTCGATCGGGATCGTCACGGGCGCGGGGGCGCCGGAGATGGCCCAGTCGGGATCCTTCAAGCCGTTGCCGGTCACGGTGCACACGATCCGCTGCCCCTGCGCGAGCAGGCCCTGCTCGTGCGTCTGGAGCAGCCCGGCGACGCTCGCGGCGGAGGCGAGCTCGACGAACACGCCTTCCTCCTGCGCGAGCAGCTTGTACGCCGCGGCGATCTGGCGGTCGGTCACGGCCTGGATGTCCCCGCCGGACTCGTCGCGCGCGGCCTCGGCGAGCCGCCACGAGGCGGGGTTGCCGATCCTGATCGCCGTGGCGATCGTCTGCGGGTGGGTCACGGGGCTGCCCCCGACCAGCGGCGCCGCGCCGCTCGCCTGGAACCCCAGCATTCGGGGCCGCTTGGTGGCCACGCCGTCGTCGGCGTACTCCTTGTAGCCCATCCAGTACGCCGAGATGTTGCCGGCGTTGCCGACCGGGATGCAGTGGACGTCGGGCGCGTCGCCGAGCGCGTCGACGATCTCGAAGGCCGCCGTCTTCTGACCCTGCAGGCGGTGCGGGTTGACGGAGTTGACCAGCGCGATCGGGTAGGTCTCCGCGAGCTTCCTGGTCATCTCCAGGCAGTCGTCGAACGAGCCCTCGACCTGGAGCAGCTTGGCGCCGTGGACCAGCGCCTGGGCGAGCTTGCCCATCGCGATCTTCCCGCGCGGCACGAGGACGGCGCAGGTCAGCCCGGCACGCACGGCGTAGGCGGCGGCCGAGGCGCTGGTGTTGCCGGTGGACGCGCAGATGACCGCCTGGGCGCCCTCCTCGGCGGCCTTGCTGATCGCCAGGGTCATGCCGCGGTCCTTGAAGCTGCCGGTCGGGTTGAGGCCCTCGACCTTGAGGTAGACGTCACAGCCCGTGATCTGGGACACCCGCCTGGCGGGGACGAGCGGCGTGCCGCCCTCGAGCAGGGTCACCACGGGCGTCGTCGTGGAGACCGGAAGACGGTCGCGGTACTCCTCGATCAGGCCACGCCAAGCCCTGAACATTGGTCGCTCCTCCCACGCGCGCACACGCGTGTCACCAGGGGTATCGGTCACCGAGTCTACGGCCAACCGTCTGACGCGCGGACGCCGTCGTCCACCAACTGGACATATTGGGCGCCACCTTAGGGAACAGCCGCCCGGTTTCGCTAGGGTGGAGCCGCCTCTTGACCATCGCTGAGAAGGACGAGGATTGGCCCACCTGACGGGCGTGGAGCCCCGGCCGAGGATCCGCCACAACGACTACTCTCCGCTCACCCCGCCGCCCATCGGCGGCTGGACGCCCACGCTCCGCGCGAGTGTCGTCATCCCCGCCCACGGCGGGCAGCACCGCCTCGACCTGACGCTGGCCGCGCTGGCCGCGCAGACCTATCCCGCGCACCTCACCGAGGTGATCGTGGTGGACGACCGCAGCGATCCGCCTCTGCGCCTGCCGGACCTGCGCCCCGAGAACACGCGGATCATCGCTGCTCCGGACGGCGGGTGGGGCGCCGGGCACGCCATGAACGCCGGGATCGCCGTCGCCGAGGGCGAGATCGTCCAGCGGCTCGACGCCGACATGGTGATCTCGCGCGAGCATCTGGAGGCGCTGTTCCGCTGGCAGCACCTCACCGACTACGTCGTCACGATCGGCGGCAAGAAGTTCGCCGAGGAGCGCCCGCTCACCCCCGCGCAGGTGCACGACGCCGTACGGCAGGGCTCGCCGGAGGACCTGTTCGGCCCGTCGGAGCTGGTGTCCAGCTCGACCGAGGAGACCATCCGGCGCCTCGACGGCCTGCGGGCCAGCAAGAACCCCTACCAGGTGTGCACCGGGCCGACGGTCTCCCTGCGGCGGGCCCTGCTCGACGAGGTCCGCGGCTTCGACACCGATGTGGTGCGCGGCCAGGACACCGAGTTCGCCTACCGGCTCGCCCAGGCGGGGGCGGTGTTCGTCCCCGACGCCGAGGCCCGCGCCGTGCACCTCGGCCTGCCCGCGCAGCGCGGCGAGCATGGCAGGTCGATCGTCCGGCTCGTCGAGACCCACCTGGCGCACCGGGTCCCGCTCCGCCGCGACCTGCGCAAGGAGCCCGGCAGGCGCTGGCTCGTGCCGTACGTCGAGGTGGTCTTCGACGTGACGGGGGCGGACGAGCGGCGCATCGTCGCGGCGGTCGACGCGGTGCTGCGCGGCACGCTCACCGACGTCGCGGTGACGCTGGCCGGCCCGTGGTCGCTGCTCGACGGGGGACGCAGGTGGGCGCCGGGCACCGAGGCGTTCGACCTCGCCCTGGTGCGGGCGGCGTTCGGGCACGACGCGCGGGTGCGGTTCGCGGAGCGGGCGGCGCCGACCGCCGCGCCGGTCCCCTTCCGCTACACGGCTCCTGTCGATGCCCCTCCCGCCCCGGCGCTGCTGGAGCGTGCGGTCAAGGCGATGCTGGAGGAGCGGATCGGCCTGCTGGTCGTGGAGCTGCCCGAGGCAGGCACGGCCACCCTGGAGCGGACCGAGGCCGCCGCGCGGGCCCGGCGCCTGGCCGGGCCGGGCGAGGACCCGGCGGATGTGATCGCGCAGACCCACGGCGTACGGCACGCGGCGGTGGGCGAGTTCGACAAGAGCCCCGCACCCGCGGCGAAACCGGCCACCGGGAAAGTGGCCGCCGCGACGCAGCCCGCTGCGCGGCCGGCCGCCGATAAGCCGGTTACCGCGCACGCCCCACAGCCGCAGCCGCAGCCGGAGGCGTCGCCGCGCCGCCGCGGCCTGTTCCGCCGTTCCTGACCGGAGAGAACGAACTGGCCGGAGAGGACTGGCGGGAAAGGACTGGCGGGAAAGGACTGGCGAAAAAGGACGGTCAGGACTTCTTGAACGTGAAGGGCCGGGTGAGGCCCCGCGCGATGCCGCGCAGGCCCTGGGCGTGACGCAGCGCCGAGACCTGTCCGCGCAGCGTCGAGACCTGCCGTCGCAGAGTGCCGATCTCCCGGCGGAACTCGACGGCGGACTTGCGCCACTTCGCCGCCTCGTCCCGCCATTTCGTCACCTGGCCGCGCAGCCGCTCGACCTCCTTGGTCAGCCGCTCGACCTCGGCCTGCGCCTCCACCCGCTTGCGGTAGGCGGTGCGGGGGTTCATGTACGCGGGGGCCTCCGCTGCGGCGCGGAAGCCGTGGGTCTCGCCGTCGGCCCAGTAGGTGCCGAACATCTCGTCCACGGCGTCGTCGGCGTCCTCGCCCTCGGCGGTGACGAGGGCGGCGCGGGCATACGCCTCGGTACGCTCCAGCCGCGCGGCGGTGACGCCTTCGGAGCCCTCGGCCAGGAGCACGCTCACCAGCCCGAGCTCCCGCTCGCGCGCCATCGCGAGCAGCCCGCCGATGCTGTCCTCCCCCGGCACCCAGCCGGGCGGCAGACGCAGGCGGTAGGGCGAGAGGGTGTCGGGCGCCGCCGTGGCGAGCCGTACCCGGCCCTCGTGCGTGTAGTGGGCGCGCAGCAGCACGAGGTCGAGGCTCGGGTCCTTGAGCGGCGCGCGCTGCTCGGGCGCGAGCTCGTCCCACGGACCGGTCAGCACGACGGCGAGGTCGGTCACCGTGCCGGCCAGCGCGCCGTCCACCGTCGCCCTGACGTCGTCGTACGATCCCGCCGTGGCGTCCACGAGGACCTCCACCTGCGGGACCTTCCACTGACGGGCGGGGTGGGTGCGCAGCCACCGATACCCGGGGACGCGGTCGGTCACCAGGGCGTGGCTGACGCGGTTGACGGGCGCGCTGTCGCGCATGCGCATGGACGGGCCGAGATGATAGGCCCTGGCCTCCGGGTCGGGGATGAAGACGGCGCCCGCCTGCGCGAGCCGGTAGCCCATCTCGGTGTCCTGGCCGAGGATCATCTCGGGGTCCATCGGCCCGGCCCGCTCGAACAGCCGCGCGGAGACCGACGACGCGCCGCCGATGTGGATGCTGAACGGCCGGGGCGAGCGGGTCAGCCCCTGCGACCGCTCCACCAGGTCCTCGATCCACGCGTGCGGCTCCGCGGGCTCGAAGAGCTTCGCCAGGTCGTCGGTGCCCGCGACGTCCGCGGGATCGGGCAGCGGGGCGGTGGTGAAGCGCAGGTAGGAGGTGACCGACAGGTAGGGCGCGAGGTGGTGCCAGCGCATGTGCGCCTCCACCTCCTCCGGCTCGGGGACGACGTCGGAGTCCATCCAGTGGATGACGTCGCCCGTCGCGGCGGCCAGCCCGGTGTTGCGCGCCCTGGCCCGGCCGGGGGTCCCGCAGACCAGCAGCCGCGTGTGGCGGGGCCGGATCTCCGGGAGGCGCAGCCTCGGCTCGCTGCCGTTGTCGACCACGATCACTTCGAGCAGGTCCGCCGGGTACGTCTGCCTGGCCAGCCCGGCGAGCGTGAGGTCGAGCTTGGCCTGGTTGGCGTACGCGGGGACGACCACGCTGGCGCGCAGGCGGGGCGTCCACGGCGATCCGAGGGCGGGCGGCTGGAGGACGGTGTAGTCGTTTCCCCTGATGCGTGGCGTCATGGTGCTTCCAGAATCACACTCGGGCGAAAGCCGCGCCATTGGTTCGCCGCGACTCGCAGGAAGTGGGCAAGGGGAAGGTTCCAGGTGTGGTCGGCGCTGACGGACCGCCGCAGCACGTAGCCCAGACCGTGGGTGCGGTAGACGCGGCCGCCGGCCGCCTCGACCGCGCGCAGGAGGTGCGCGTCCTCCCCGCGGCTCACCGGCCCGAAGCCGCCGACCTCCTCGAAGAGCTCGCGGCCGAGCAGGATCGTGCCGCCCGCGACGTGGTCGGCCCACGTCTCGCTGCCGTAGTCGACGCGGCGGATCGTCGCGTGAAGGGGCTGGAGGTAGAAGAACTCCGGCGCGGTCCCGACCAGCTCCGCCCCTGAGTAGGCCATGGCCAGCAGCAGGTCGGCGAGGTGCTCGGGGCCGTACCAGTCGTCGTCGTCCCACTTGGCGACGATGCCGGTGGACGCCCGCGCCGCCGCGCGGTTGAGCACGGTCCCGAGCGGCGCGTCCGGCTCGGCCTCGATCACCGTGATGGGACGGGGAAACTCCTCGACGGCCTGCCGTACCCGCTCGGCGGGAAAGCCGTGCAGCGCGACGACGACCTCGAGATCCACCCCGCGCTGGCGGGCGAGTTGCCGCAGCGCGTCGCCGACGTAGTGGGGCCGCCTCGTGGCCATGACGACGGTCACCGGGGCGAGGTTCGTGCCGACGCCCGCGGCCCGCAGCGCGTGCCTGCGCAGGAGCACGCTGTGCTCCTCCCGGCGCAGGTCGGCCACCGACTCGGGCCTGCCGTCGTCGGCCTCGGGAGTCCAGGCGGCGGCCAGGCGGGCGAGCACGGGGTCGGCCTCACGCGCCCACCTGGGCGGGTCTTCACAGGTGAGCGGCACCCCCGCGGCGGCCAGGCGGGCGACCGGGCCGAACGCCTCGGCGGCGGGCTCGGCCGGCCACCGCACCCGCAGCCCGCGCAACGACCGGAGAGGGGCGACGTCGGCGGCCTCGATCGGGACGGCCAGCGGCCGGCCCGCGATCGTCCACCGGCCGTCGCTCCAGGACAGTGTGGCGGTCTCCTCGGTGGGACGGCGCGTGAAGCCGTACGGCGAGCACATGTCCGTCGTCACCGTCACGGTGTTCCTCCCGCGCGTCCGTTTACTGACTGTGAACTTCTATCAGCCGAACCTTGTGGATTCCTGTGACCGCCGCGGTCAACCTGACGACTCGCTGTGACCCGGCGCGTCGGCGAGGATCACATCTCGTCGGGGACGGGCCAGACACGCCCGCCGACGACGTCGCCCAGCGTCTTCACGTCGATCGTCTTGGCCTTCCGCTGCTTGGCCACCCAGTCGACGAAGGCGGCGAACTCCTTGGGCGCCGTCGCGTACCTGTCCCGGCGGTCGTCCTTGATCTCGTGGAACACGAAGACCACCAGCCCGCGGCCGCCCTGCCGCTGGGCGCGGGTGACGAACTCCCGCAGCGTGCGGGCCGTACGCGGCAGGCCGGTCTGGCTCGTGGCGCGCACGTCGCCGGGGTCCGCGGGCGGGATCTTCTCCGTGACGGGGCAGGAACGGCAGCTGTCGGGCCGGTACAGGCCGTTGATGCCGCGCGCGGTCGTGTAGCCGCAGCGCATCGCCAGCAGCTTCGTGGCGTCGTCGAAGTCGCCGAACGGGTAGGCGAACGACCGCACGTCGAAGCCCAGCTTCAGCAGCGCCCGCCTGTCGTCGCAGATCTCCGTCTGCTGCACGGCCTCGAACTGCTCCGACAGGTGCGGATGGTCGAGCGTGTGGCCGCCGATCTCGTGGCCCTCGCGGGCGATGCTCCGCAACGCGGCGACGCTCAGGTAACCGCGGCTGCCGAGCCGCCCGCTGTTGACATAGAAGGTGCCCTTGAGACCGCGCTTGCTCAGCGTCCTGGCGGCGGCGAGGTGATCGGCCGTGCCGTCGTCGAAGGTGAGGATCACGGTCGGCACCCCGGCCGCCCGCGCGGTCTCCACTCGTGGGGCCGCCGCGTGCGCGGAGACGGTCTCGCGGGCCGTCGCGGCGGCCGGATGCTGGAGCCCCGCGACCGACGCCGCGGCGACGAGACAGGCCGGTACGAGTCTCTTCACCGTAAGTCGCATAGACGGAGACTTTACTTGCAGTCGGCACAGACTTTGCCGCTACCCGTTGCCGCGCGGGCGCTCGAACAGCGCGACCGTCAGGCCCGGCAGCTCCGCGGAGTGCCATGCCGTCGCGAGGCGGTATCCGGCCGCGCGGACGGCGGCCACCCGGGGGATCTTCTTGCCCGTCAGGCCGGACTGCTTGGTCCCCCGCCAGACCACCCAGACGCGGCGGCGCCCGGCGAGGGCCTCGGCGAGGTCGCCTCGCTCGGCGTACTCGAAGGCCGGGCCCTGCCCCTTGAGCAGCACGTCGTCGGGCAGGCCCGCGCGGCCGTAGTAGACGAAACCGGTGCGCAGCCGGCTCTGGCCGTACACGATGGCGTCGCCGGGGCGTTCCCGCGCCCGGATCACGCCGACCGCGCCGGGGAAGTCGTCGTAGTGGCCGTTGCGCTGCCGGTAGTCGGCCTGCGCGGGAAGTCCCAGCAGCGCCACGGCCAGGACGACGGGCACGGCGACCAGCGCCGCGGGAAGGGCGGCCAGGCGGACGGAGGCCAGGGCCACCGCTCCCGCCAGCGCCAGGGCGGGCGCCGCGACGAACACGTAACGGTCCACGTAGGCCGGGGTCACCAGCGCGTCGATCGCGAGCAGCAGCACCGGCGGGAGGACCATCCAGCCGGCGGCGAGCACTCCCCAGGGGACCGACCTGCGCAGCAGGATCACCACCCCCACGACGGCGAGCGCGAACAGCGCGGGCCCGGCGAGGTCGGAGCCCGCCGCGTGCTTGGGGAACTTCAGCAGCACGTCGGGCCCGTGCGGCTGGATCCAGCTGATCGCATGGCGCTCACCCCAGCCCACAAGGGCGAGGACCACGACGGGGACGCACCCCACGGCCGTCGCCGGGACGATCCTGGTCAGGAACGTACGCCGGGGCAGGACGAGCAGTGCGGCGAGGAACTGGGCCGGGAGCACCAGGACGGAGAACAGGTGCGTGCAGCCGAGCAGCGCCACCGACACCGCGTACCAGCGGACCCTGGATCCCGTGGGCGCCTCGGCCACGCGGTGCAACGCCCAGGCGGAGACGACGGCCGCCGCCGCCGCGAACGCGTACGGCCGGGCGTTCGCGCCGTGGTAGGACACCGACGGCAGGACGGCGAACAGCACGGCGGCCAGCACTCCGGCGCGCGGCCCGGCCAGCCTGCGGCCGAGGTCGGCCAGGAAACCGGCCGCCACGCCGGCCGCCAGGGCCGAGGGCAGGCGCAGCCACCACTCGGCCTCCCCGAAGAACGACCACACGTGGACGAGCAGGTAGTAGGGCAGGAAATGGCCGTCGATGTGCCGCACGAGCTCCCACAGGCCGCTCAGCGGCCGGGCCACCGCGGCGCTGTAGGTGGCCACCTCGTCGCCCGACAGCGACGCCGTGGTGCCGGAGATGGCGACGCAGGCGGTCAGCAGCCCCGCGAGCAACGGCGTCCATCCGGGCCAGTCCCTCGCGCGCGCTCCCGCGCTCCGGCCGGATGTCCGAACCGCCTCGCCGGTAACCACACTTTCCCCCACAGACGCGAACACTTCGGTGACTTTAGGCACGCCGCACACAATCGACGCGCGGATGATCGCGGACGTTACCGGATCGAGCTCCGCGGCTCCGCCGGAGCCCGCGGACGCGTGCGCCGGTGCGCCTCACCGTACGCAGCCCCGCCGAGGATCGCGAGCCGGGCCTTCCTCCCTCCTGTTTGCATTGTTATAGTGATATGCAAACAGTTGGAGGTGGCCCGTGTACTCCCCCCTTCAGTACGACACCGGGCGTCCCGGCCGGCCACGCCGCCTGATCCTGACCGCGGCACCCCCGTTCCTGATCCCGCTCGTGCCGCTGCTGGTCTTCGCCGTCTTCCGGGACCGGCTGCCCGACCGGACGGACGTCTCGGGATGGGTTCCCGACCTGGCGGCCGGCCTGCGCCTGTGGTGGAGCGACGCCATCCTTCCCGCGGGGCTCGCCGAGGTGACGTGGGTGGCCATGTTCCTGCACTACGGGCGCTGGCCGGAGTTGCAGCGCTGGGTGGCCGCGTGCTCCCTCGCTCTGGGCGTCTCCATGGCGTCGGCCAACGGCTTCGCGGTGGCGGCGCTGATCGACGCCGAGGGCCCGGTGCCCCGGCAGCCGTGGGCGACTCCGGCGGAGATCGCGCTCACCCTCCTCGCGGCCGTCGCGGGCTGGTGGCTGGCGGGCCCGGTGCCCCCCGCTCCACCGGCGGCCGGCACACCTCCCGAGGACGTCCCCGTCCTCCCGCTGACGCCCGGCCAGCGGGCCGTCTACGCCGTGTCCACCTGGCAGCGCATGCCGCTCCTCCAGGGCGCGCTGTGCCTCGTCGTCGCCTGGTTCTGGGCCTTCTACCTCTCGCTTCCCTGGCAGCCGGCCACGATGGCGGCGCTCCTCGGGGTCTTCCTGGTCCTGCAGGCCCGCACCCGGCTCCGCGTCGACGACCGGGGCGTGGAGGTGAGCCTGCCCTGGCTTGGCGGTCTGCGGCGGGCCCTGTCGTACGATGCGGTGCTGTTCGCCTCGGCGCGGCCGAGGACGTCCGCGACGGGCCCCGGCGGTCTGATCGGCGGCAGCAGGGGATGGGGGTATGTCAGCGGGCGTGGTCCCGTGCTGGCCCTGCGGCTCACCGACTGCCGGGAGTTCCTGTACTCGACCAGGGACGCGGTGGCGGCCGCGGCGCTGGTGAACGGGGCGCTCACCCGGGCACGGGGAGCCGCCGGATGCTGATCGTCGTCGACCCGTCCTCCCCACAGCCCCTGGCCGACCAGGTGGCGGCCTCGGTGCGCGCGGCGGTCGCCAGGGGCGCGGCGGTCCCCGGCGACAAGCTGCCCTCGGCGCGCGCCGTCGCCGCCGCGCTCGGCATCAACCTGCACACCGTGCTCCGCGGCTACCAGCAGCTTCGCGACGAGGGCCTGGTGGAACTGCGCCGGGGCCGTACGGCGACGATCACCGACCTCGCCGCCGAGGGCGGTCTCCTGCACCTGCGCGAGGCGGCCGAGGAGTTCGCGGCCGTGGTCCGCCGGCTCGGGGCCTCCGAGGCGGAGGCTCTGGACGCGGTCCGCAAGGCCATGGCGGAGCGCTGACCCGCCGCGTCCGCCACCGTGAGCAGGGCACGGCGTGGCTGGTCAGGCCGCTTCGCCGTCAAGGGGGCGGCGGCGGAAGCGGCGCAGGTTCACGACCAGGAGCACCATGGCGGCGATCGCCGCGGCGGCGCAGGCGACGAGGACCGGCACGCTGGGGTCGTTCCGCGCCGCCGCCCGTTCCCCGGCCGCCGGGAAGGTGATCGTCCCGGTGGCCGTACGGCTGACGCGGCCGCTGCGCAGGGTGAGCCGGAACCGCCAGGGCCCGGCCGGCAGGTCGTCGCCCAGCAGCACGGTCACCTGACCATGGCCGCCGGGAGGCAGGGTGACCGCGCGGGTGCTCCGGAAGGGCCCGGCGCTCAGCGCGCTCGGCCCCTCCGACAGACGCACCTCGCTCTCCAGGTCGACGGCCCGCTCCCCCGTGTTGCCGACCTCGGCCACCAGCCGCGGCCGCCCGTCGCCGGCGCGACCGGCGGTCACCCCGCCGATCCGGAAGCTCGTCGGCGGCTCGCCGCCCGGGCCCACGTCCAGGTACGCGCGGACGCCCACCCGGTTGACGAGCGCCACGTTGCCCGCCGGGCCGGGCGAGGCCGAGGAGATCTCCGCCCAGATGACGGCGTACCGCTCGCCCTTGACCGCCGTGGCCGGCACCGCGACGGTGGCCGTCACCGGGACGCGGCCGCGCGGCGGCAGGTCCACGGCCGTCCGGTCGAGTGTGATCCAGGAGGTCAGCTCGTTGGCGGCGCGCGCGGGGGCGAAGGTGAACCCCGCGGCGCCCACCCGGGCCGCGGCGGGATACAGGCTCACGTGCTGCCGTTCCGGCGAGGTGCTGAAGACCTCGAGACGCCGGGTGAAGGTGGTGCCGGGGTTCACGTGGTCGACGATGAACGCGTGCGAACGGGGGTCGTCCAGCCGGTTCTCGGGGATCTCCAGCAGGCGGATGCCGAACCTCTCCTGCCGGCGTGCGTCACCGTCGGCCGCCGCCGGCGTGACGGCGGCGGCCGACATGATCGCGAGCAGGCCGGCGGCGATGATCCTGCGGGCCGAGCGGTCAGGCGACGGAATGGTTCACCGTGCCGGTGTAGACGCCCGCCACCGCCGCGGCGGGCACGTTGACGACGATCGTCGGGTTCCACGTGGCGGAGTTGACGCCGGAGCCGCTCGTCTTGCTGAACGCGGTGCGCGGCACGTCGAGCGACTGGGCGGCCGCCGCGTTCGCCTGCCCCGGCACGAACGTTCCGGTTCCCGTCGTGGCCGTCGCCGCGCCGGACCAGTAGAGGACCGCGCTGTTGGGGACGGTCTCCGCGGGAGTGCCGCCGCCGGTGACGAATCCCCCGGCCGCGGCCGACACCGTCGCCACCCACGTCGCGGTGAGCGCCGCGCGCTGGTCGGAGACCGTGACCGGACCCAGCGCTCCGCTGATCTGGCCCCCCGGCACGCCGCTGCCGATGTTCACCGGACCGTCGGGCACGGTGATCGTCAGACCGTCGGGGGCGTTGACGGTGAAGGTCACCGTCGTGGGGCAGGTGGTCGACGCCGGGCAAGTGGCCGCCCCGGCGGGCGACGCCGTCGATGTCACCGTCAGCGCGGTCATCAGCGCCAGTCCTGCCATGCCGGCCGACGGCGCGGCGACATTCCTCTTGCACACAGCCGATCTCCTCCGTCGATGCGATGCCTCGGGCCGCGGTCGGTGACATCCTGGCCGGTCCGGGACGTACGACACGGTTGTCCCGCCGGTGTCTGGAGACCCTTTGTGATCACATGACAACCGGCGGAGACGCGCGGCACGGTCCCCACGATCACGCCTTCGTCCGGCGCGGCGACGGCCTGAGGCCGCGCGGGTGCCCTAGCCTGCCGTGGGTCGTTCACGGGCGAGATCGGCCGCGTGGCGGCGGAACGGCGGCAGGGCGACGAGGAAGGCCACCTATGCGGCGAGTCGGTGCGGGCATGATCGTGGCGGCGACGGTGGCCGCGCCGATCGTTC
>NZ_JBFAOO010000035.1:0-52117 GCF_040675265.1 Microbispora sp. NPDC049633 | reverse complement strand
CGATCGCCGCCGGGCCGAAGCACTCCTCCGCCAGCTCGGGCAGCCCGTCCGCGAACGCCTCCAGGTCGGCGGCGAAGACCTGCGGGGTGATGCCGTCCACCGTGCCCCCGCCGGCCAGCACGGTGAGCCGCTCGGCCAGCCGGCCGGACGCCCGCAGGTAGCCCTCGCGGATCTTGTCGGTCAGCATGGGCCCGCCGCTGGTCGCGCCGACCGCCTCGGCGACGGCCTGCTCGAAGCCTCCCTCCGCGGGGACGAACACCAGGCCGGGGTTGGTGCAGAACTGCCCCACCCCCAGCGTCAGCGACGCCGCGAACCCAGAGGCCACCTCGGCGGGGTCGGCCGAGGGCAGCACGACGACCGGGTTGACGCTGCCCAGCTCGCCGTAGAACGGGATGGGGTCGGGGCGCTCGTCGATCAGCTTCTGGATGGCCGTCCCGCCCGCGACCGAGCCGGTGAAGCCGACCGCCGTGACGAGCGGGTGCCGCGCCAGCGGAGCTCCCGTCTCGAACCCGTGCACGAGTCCGAGCAGGCCGGGGTCGGGCAGGGCCTGCCGTACGACGGAGGCGGTCAGGTCGGAGGTGCGGGGGTGCCCCTCGTGGGCCTTCACCACGACCGGGCAGCCGGCCGCCAGCGCCGACACCGTGTCGCCGCCCGCCACCGAGAACGCGAAGGGGAAGTTGCTGGCCGCGAAGACGGCCACGACGCCGAGCGGGTGGTTCATCCGCCGCACGTCGGGGCGCGGCGGGGTGGCCCCGGGGTCGGGGTGGTCGATCACCGCCTCCACCCATCCGCCGTCCCGCAGGACCTCGGCGAACAGCCGGAACTGCGCGGCCGTACGGGCGATCTCCCCGCGCAGCCGCGCCTCCGGCAGCCGGGTCTCCTCCGCCGCGGCCGGCCACAGCTCCTCGGTGTGCTTCAGCAGGGCGTCGGCGACGCCTTCGAGCACGGCGGCGCGTTCGGCCGGGGGCGTCGCCCGCCACGCCTCGCCCGCCGCGGCGGCCCGCTCCACCGCCGACTGGACGGCGTCGTTCACCTGGTCAGTGTTCACCTGGTCAGTCACCTCAGCCCCCCGCTGTGAGATTCTCGACGTCGTAGCGGGGGCCGCAGAAGGCTCCCCCGGCCAGCGAGTGCGGCAGCTCCCCGAGATCGGGCTCGCCGTGCTCGGCGATGAGCTTATCGGCGTATATTTCCGCGTCGTCCTTGGGCTCGTAGCCGATGGCCCGGCCCTCCTCCAGGGACCACCAGCGGCGCGTGTTGGCCGACACCCCCCACACCACGTGGAAGCCCTCCGCCGCGAGCGACGCCTCGGCCAGCCGCGCGCAGTCGTCCGGCGACAGCCAGGTCGACAGCATGCGCACGTCCCTGGGCTTCTTGAAGCACGAGCCGATCCGCAGGCAGGTCACGTGCATGCCGTACCGGTCGTGGTAGAGCGAGCCGAGCGCCTCCTTGGTCACCTTGCTCACGCCGTAGAAGGTGTCCGGGCGCGGGAACAGGTAGTCGGGGGCCTCGCCCGCCTCGCGCGGGTGGAACCCGACCGCGTGGTTGCTGCTGGCCAGCACGACGTGGCGCACCGCGGCCCGCCTCGCGGCCTCCAGCACCACGTAGGTGCCGTTGATGTTGACCTGCAGGATGTCCGCCCACGGCTGTTCGAGGCTGTGGCCTCCCAGGTGCAGCACCGCGTCCACGCCGTCCATCGCCGCGTCCATCGCCTCGGGGTCGGTGATGTCGGCGGTCACCGCCTCCTCACCCGGCCCCGCCTCCAGCGGGACGACGTCGAGCAGGCGCAGCACGCGCCCCTCCCCGGCCAGCCGGGGTCGCAGCAGAGTGCCGACGCCGCCCGCCGCGCCGGTCATGAGAATTCGCATGTGCCTCCTGTCGAAGCGGCCCTGCGGCATGCGCGGCCCGGGCGCCCGCGCCGTGGGCGGCGCCCCGTGATCGTCCGCGCGGCGTACGGACCGTGTCAATGGCGAACGGCGTCAGTCTCGCAGCAATTCCCAGCTGTTCACAAGTACGGGCATGATTCACATATCTGACCCGAGATCGTTCCTTGACGCAACTGTTGCCAATTCTTATCGTCTTGCTGACATGCATCCGCAATTGCGGAGCCCGTTCGAGTACACGAACAGGACGGGGCCGACGTGACGACGAGCCGTCGCGAGATGACCTCGGTTGACTTTCGCGAGATCGCACAGCTAGCGTCGTGGACATATTTAAGAACTTTGTCCATGTATATGGACACCCAAGGGAGTGGGCGGATGCAGCTCGACGGCGTTCTCTTCTTTCCGGTCACACCGTTCGGCGCGGACGGTGAGCTGGCCGAGGACGTGCTGGCCACGCACGTGACGCGCGGTGTCGCCGAGGGTGCGGGCGGGGTGTTCGCCGCCTGCGGCACGGGCGAGTTCAACGCGCTGGGCATCGACGAGTACGCGCGGGTGGTGCGGATCGCCGTCGAGTCGGCGGCCGGACGGGTTCCGGTCCTGTCCGGCGCCGGCGGCTCGCTCCCGTTCGCCCGCGAGTGCGCGCGCAGGGCCGCGGAGGCGGGCGCGGACGGCCTGCTGCTGCTGCCGCCGTACCTGGTCAGCGCGCCCGCGGAAGGGCTGGTGCGCTACGTCCGCGAGATCGCGGCCGCCACCGACCTGCCGATCATCGTCTACCAGCGGGCCAACGCCCGTTTCACGGCCGCCGCCGCGGCGGCGCTGACCGAGATCCCCAACGTCGCCGGGTTCAAGGACGGCCTCGGCGACATCGACGCCATGCAACGGATCGTCCTCGCCGTCCGGGAGGCGACCGACCGCGACTTCACGTTCTTCAACGGGCTGCCGACGGCCGAGATGACCGTGCCCGCCTACCGGGGCATCGGCGTCAGCCTGTACTCCTCCGCCGTGTTCTGCTTCCTGCCCGAGGTGGCCCTGGCCTTCCACAAGGCCGTGACCGCCGGGGACGACGACCTGGTGCGGCGCCTGCTCGGCGGCTTCTACCGGCCCCTGGTCGAGCTGCGCGACCTCGTGCCCGGCTACGCCGTCTCGCTCGTCAAGGCGGGCGTCGCCCTGCGCGGCCTCGACGTGGGCCGGGTCCGGCCGCCGCTCGTCGACCCGGCCCCCGAGCACGTCGCCCGGCTGGACAAGCTCATCGCGACCGGGCTGGAGCTGGTGGGATGAGGATCCGCGAGATCCACGTCACGCCGGTCGCCTTCCGCGACCCGCCGCTGCTCAACGCCGCCGGCGTCCACGAGCCGTGGGCGCTGCGCACGATCGTGGAGGTCGTCACCGACGAGGGGCTGTCCGGTCTCGGGGAGACCTACGGCGACCTCGACCACCTCGTCCGGGTGCGGGCCGCCGCCGAGGCGCTGATCGGCCACGACGTCTACGGCGGCAACGCGATGTACGCCACCGTGGCCGGCCTCGTCGGGGCCGACGTCGTCACCGACCTGCACGGCCTTACCGGCACCTCCTCACGGGCCAAGACCGTCGACCGGATCTTCTCCCCCTTCGAGGTCGCCTGCCTCGACATCCAGGGGAAGGCGGCGGGCCGGCCCGTCGTGGACCTGCTCGGCGGCCGGGTGCGCGACGCCGTGCCGTACAGCGCCTACCTGTTCTACAAGTGGGCCGGGCACCCGGGCGCGCCGGACGACGGCTTCGGCGCCGCCCTCGACCCCGAGGGCGTGGTCGAGCAGGCCCGCCTGCTGATCGGCAGGTACGGCTTCCGCTCCATCAAGCTCAAGGGCGGCGTGTTCCCGCCCGAGCAGGAGGTCGAGGCGGTCCGCGCGCTGCGGGAGGCCTTCCCTGAGCATCCGCTGCGCCTCGACCCCAACGCCGTCTGGAGCGTGGAGACCTCCATCCGGGTCGGCCGCGAGCTCGACGGCGTGCTCGAATACCTGGAGGACCCCACCGAGGGCATCGAGGGCATGGCGCGGGTCGCCGCCGAGGTGCCGATGCCGCTCGCCACGAACATGTGCGTCGTCACCCCCGAGCACATCCCGCCCGCCGTACGTCAGGGCGCGATCGGGGTGCTGCTGACCGACCACCACTACTGGGGCGGTCTGGTGCGCTCGGCGCACATCGCCACGCTGTGCGAGACCTTCGGCATCGAGCTGTCCATGCACAGCAACTCCCACCTCGGGATCAGCCTCGCCGCGATGACCCACCTGGCCGCCGCCACCCCGTCGGTCACCCACGCCTGCGACACCCACACCCCCTGGCAGGACGGACAGGACGTGGTGGCTCCCGGCGCGCTGCGCTTCGTGGACGGCGCGGTCCCGGTGCCGGACGGCCCGGGACTCGGGGTGGAACTCGACCGCGACGCCCTCGCAATCATGAACGAGCAGTATGAGAAGTGCGGGGTCCGCTCCCGCGACGACACGACGTACATGCGGTCCGTCGACCCGTCCTTCTCCGCACGGAGGCCACGCTGGTGAACGTCATCTACGCCTACCCCTGGGACATCGTCGGCGACCCCGGCGCCGCCGCGCGCCTCAAGGCGCTCGGCGTCGACGCGGTGGCGCTCGCCGCGTCCTACCACACGACCCGCGCCGCGACTCCCCTGCATCCGGCGCACCGGCTGGTCGACGCCCGGCACGCGGCCTGCTACGTCCCCGTACGCGAGGAGGCGTGGAAGGGCAACCGGCTCGTGCCCGGCACGCCGTCGTGGGTGGACGCGGACGATCCGTTCGGGGAGGCCAGGGACGCGTTGCGCGCCGTGGGCCTGCCGGTCCAGGCGTGGACCGTGCTGACCCACAACACGCTGCTCGGCTCGGCCAACCCCGGCCTCGTCGTCACCAACGCCTTCGGCGAGACCTACCCCTACGCGCTGTGCCCGGCGGCGGCCGACGTGCGCGACTACTGCCGCACGCTGGTCCACGAGATCGTCGAGGTCGGCGACCCCGACGCGCTGATCCTGGAGGCGTGCGGCGCCCTCGGGTTCCGCCACGGCGGGCACCACGAGAAGACCGACGGCGCCGACTGGTCGCCCGCCCAGCTCGCGCTGCTGTCGCTGTGCTTCTGCGCGGCCTGCGTACGCCGCTACGAGGCGGCCGGACTGGACGTCGCCGAGGTCCGCGCGCGGGTCCGGGCCGGTGTCGACGGCGCGCCCGGCTCGGTCGAGGACGCGCTCGGCGACCTCGCGGACCCGGTGCGCGACCTGCGCACCGGTCTGGCCGGCGAGCTGCGCGACCTGCTGCTGGCGCAGGCCCGGGCGATCCGGCCGGACCTGAGGATCGCCCTGCACGCCAACGCCGATCCGTGGGCCACCGGACCGTTCGCGACCGTCCCGCAGGGGGTGGACGCCGACCTGCTCGTCGGCAACTGCTGGAACGCGCCCGAGGTGGACGAGGCGGGGCTGCGCGCCCTGGGCCGGCTCGGCCCCCGCGTGGGCGCGTACGTGCTGGCCCTGCCCCCACGCCCGGCGGACGGCGAAGCCTTGTCGTTCCTGGCCGAGGCCTACACGGCGGCCGGCGCCGCCGAGATCCACTGGTACCACGGCGGCCTCGCCTCCAGGGCCCGGCTGAAGGCGATCGCGGCGGCGATCCGCCGCTGAGCCGCACCGCTCCCCACCGCGCCCGGCCGGCGATGCGGGACAATCATGGACATGCGGTTCGGCATCCTCGGCCCGACAGAGGCACGGCTCGACGGCGACCGCCCGGTGCCGGTCGGCGGGCCCGGGCTGCGCGCGCTGCTCGGCCTGCTGCTCCTCAATGCCGGGAAGGTCGTCACCACCGACCGCCTGATCGACGGCCTCTACGGCGCCGAGCCGCCGTCGGGGGCGACGAACGCGCTGCAGGCCCAGGTGTCGCGGCTCCGCCAGCACCTCGGCGACCTGGTCGTGCGGGAGCCGGCGGGCTACCGGCTGGCGGTGGACCCGGACGACGTGGACGCGTCCCGCTTCGAACGGCTGGCGGCCGAGGGACGGCGGGCGCTCGACGCCGGCGACCCGGCCCGCGCCGCCGGCCTGCTCGGCCAGGCGCTCGCCCTCTGGCGCGGGCCGGCGCTGGCCGACGTGCCCGACGCGCCGTTCGCGCCCGCCCAGGCGGCCCGGCTGGAGGAGCTGCGCCTGTCGGCGGCCGAGGACCTCGCCGAGGCGGGCCTGGCCCTCGGGCGGCACCGCGACCTGCTGCCCGAGCTGCAGGAACGGGTCGCCGCGCATCCGTTGCGGGAACGTTCGCGCGGGCAGCTCATGCGCGCGTTGTACGCCGCGGGCCGCCCGGCGGAGGCGCTGGCCGTCTTCGAGGACGCCCGGCGGGTGCTCGCCGGCGAGCTGGGCGCCGACCCGTCGGCGGAGCTGGCGGCGATCCACCTCGCGGTGCTGCGCTCCGACCCGGCGCTCGCTCCCCCACCCGCCGCGACCGGCGCGCGGCCGGTGCCGCTCACCTCACTCGTGGGCCGCGACACCGAGCTCGAACGCATCGGCGCGCTGCTCGCCGAGGCCCGGCTCGTGACGCTCACCGGCCCGGGCGGCACCGGGAAGACCCGGCTGGCGATCGAGGCGGCCGCCCGATGGCCGGGCGAGGTGTGCGTCGTGGAACTCGCCCCGCTCACCGACGGCGCCGACGTGCCGCAGGCCGTGCTCGGCGCGCTCGGGCTGCGGGAGAGCGCCGTGCCCATCCCCGTGCCCATCCCCGGCCCCGGGACTCGGCCGAGCACCGCCGATCCCGTCGCCCGCCTGGTGGCGGCCCTGACCCTGCGGCCGGTGCTGCTCGTGCTCGACAACTGCGAGCACGTCGTGGACGAGGCGGCCCGGCTCGCCGACCGGCTGCTCGCGGCGTGCCCCGCCCTGCGCGTGCTGGCCACCGGCCGCGAGGCGCTCGGCATCACCGGCGAGCGCCTGTGTCCCGTCCCCCCGCTGCGGGTCCCGCCGCCCGGCGGCGAGGATGATGTCGAGGACGCGCTCGCCTATCCGGCCGTACGGTTGTTCGCCGAGCGGGCGGCCGCCGTACGGCCCGGCATCGCCTTCGGGCCCGGCGACGTCGGGCACGTGCTGCGCATCTGCCGGGCGCTGGACGGGCTGCCGCTGGCGCTCGAACTGGCCGCCGCCCGGCTGCGCTCGCTGCCCCTGGCCCAGATCGCCGCCCGTCTCGGCACCGGCGATCCCGGACCGGAGGGCGACGCCCCCCGCTTCGCGCTGCTGTCGCGCGGCAGCCGTACGGCGCAGCCGCGCCACCGGACGCTGCGCGCGGTCGTCGAGTGGAGCTGGGACCTGCTCGACGAGCCGGAACGCGCGCTCGCGCGACGCCTGACCGTCTTCGCGGGCGGCGCGACACTGGAGGCGGCCGAGCGGGTGTGCGGTCTGCCCGACACCGACGGCGTGCTCGCCTCCTTGGTGGACAAGTCCCTCGTCGAGGTGGTGGACGACCGCTACCGGATGCTGGAGACGATCCGCGCGTTCTGCGCCGAACGGCTGGCCGAGGCCGGCGAGAGCGAGTCCACGCGGCAGGCCCACCTCGCGTACATCCTGGACCTGGCCGCCGCGGCGGACCCGCACCTGCGCGGACCGGACCAGGTCGAGTGGCTGCGCAGGCTGGACGGCGAGCGCGACAACCTGCAGGCCGCGCTGCGCCGCGCCGTACGCGCCGGTGACGTGGCGCCCGCGCTGCGGCTGCTGTCGGCGGCGACCGGCTACTGGCTGCTGCGCGGGCTGCGTGGCGAGGCCGCCAGGCCGGCCGCCGAGCTGCTGGGCCGGATCGGCGCCACACCACCGGAGGGGCTGGAGGAGGAGCACGTCGTGTGCGCCTGCCTCGTGGCCTGGGGCGGGACGGGCGGCCCCGCCGTGGACGGGCTCGTGGCCGAGACCGTCCGGCGGACCTACGTCCTGCCCATGCCGCCACGGCAGCCGTTCCTGCTGGTGCTGCAGGCGATGATCAGCGGTCCCCCCGCGCGAGAGCAGCTCCACACCATGGAGGACCTGTTCCGCGTGCTCGACCGCGACCCGTGGACGCGGACGCTCAGCCGCTTCAGCCTCTCCTATCTCAAGGTGTTCGACGGCCGGCTCACCGAGGCCGAACACGAGCTCACCGGCGCGCTCCGGGAGGCCCGCTCCGTGGGGGACATCTGGCTCCGGGTGCTGGTGCTGTCCGCCATGGCGGACGTCGCCGACCAGCGGGGGGACCACGAGCGGGTCGAGGCGCTGACCAACGAGGCGCTCGACCTGGCCGAGCGGCTGGGCGCCGCGTCGGACGTCGCGGAGACCCTCTGCCGGCGCGCCTGGGCGCGGATGCGCTCCGGACTCGCGGACGCCGCGAGATCCGACTTCGAGCGCGCCGCCGAGCTGTCGCGGCGGACCGGCGGCCCGGAGACCCTCGCGGCGGCGCTCCTCGGGCTCGGCGAGCTCGCCCGGCTCGCGGGCGACGTGACCGGGGCCCGGCGCCACTACGAGGCGGCCCTGGCGGAGTGCACGAGCGCGTGGTTCAGCGCGGAGGAGACCCGCTCGCGCGTCTACCTGGCGCTCGGCTGGGCCGCACAGCTGTCGGGCGACGCCTTCGAGTCGCTGGCGTGGCACCGGCGCGCCCTCACCACCCTGCCCGGCACCCGCAGCCTCGGCATGACCGCCGGGGTCGCGGAGGGGGTCGCCGGCGTCGCGCTGCTGGAAGGAGACCGCGGGCGGGCGGCCTGGCTGCTGGGCGTGGCCGCCGCCCTGCGCGGCGCACCCGCCGCGGGCGACCCGGACGTCGCCCGGATCGAGGCGGGCTGCCGGACCGTCCTCGGCGCTGACGCCTTCGACCGGGCGTACGCCCAGGGCCGCGCCTACGCACAGGAGCGGGTGCCGGTCGCGGGGGGCATCACGGGGAGCACGGACACCGCGGCGCTGACCATCGTCGAAGGGCACCTGTCAGCGCTCGGTGGATGAACGGTCAGCGCCCGGGCGCACGCTGACTGCCATGAACGACACCTCCCGCAAGTGGGGCACGCTGGTCATCGCCTGCCTGGCCATGCTCCTGTTGTCCGTCGACCTCACCGTCCTGCACCTCGCCCTGCCGAAGCTCGGCGAGGACCTCGCCCCCTCGGCCACCCAGCTGCTGTGGATCGCCGACATCTACGGCTTCGCGCTGGCCGCGCTGCTCGTCACCATGGGGAACCTCGGCGACCGGATCGGGCGCAGGCGGCTGCTGCTCGCCGGGCTGGCCGCCTTCGGCGCGGCCTCGGTGCTGACGGCGTACGCGCCGAACGCCCCGCTGCTGATCGCGGCCCGCGCGCTGCTCGGCGTGGCCGGCGCGACGGTCATGCCCTCGACGCTGTCGCTGATCCGCAACGTGTTCCCCGACCCCAAAGAGCGGACCACCGCGGTCGGCGTCTGGAGCAGCGTCGGGGCGGTCGGGTTCGCCCTCGGGCCCATCGTCGGCGGCCTGCTGCTCGACCACTTCTGGTGGGGCTCGGTCTTCCTGATCAACGTGCCCGTCGTCGCGGTCGTCCTGGCCGCCGGGCTCGTCGTGCTGCCCGAGTCGCGCAACCCCCGCCCCGGCAGGCTCGACCTCGTCAGCGTCCCGCTGTCCGCCGTGGGCGTGCTCGGCCTGATCTACGCGATGAAGGAGGCCACGACCGGAGGTGTCGCGCGGCCCTCCGTGATCGCCGCCGCGGTGATCGCGGTCGCCGCGCTGATCGTGTTCGTCCGCCGGCAGACCCGGCTGGCCGAGCCACTGATCGACATCGCGCTGTTCCGGCGGCGCGCGTTCGCGGCCACGGTCGGCGCCGAACTGGTCGCGGTCTTCGCGATGCTCGCCATGTCGGTGGTCTTCGCGCAGTACTTCCAGCTGGTCATGGGCTGGTCACCGCTGACCGCCGGGCTCGCCGGCATGCCGGGCGGCCTGGCCGGGGGCGTCGGCGGCGCGCTGTCCGGGGTGCTCGTGCACCGGTGGGGACGCGGGCCGGTCGTCGGGCTCGGGCTCGTGCTGACCGCGATCGGGTTCATCCTGTTCAGCCGGATCGGCATGGAGACGCCCTATCTCTACATGCTCGCCGCCATGCTCATCCAGGGCGTCGGGATGGGCTTCACGTTCGCGGTGACCGGCGACACGGTGCTCGCCTCGGTGCCAAAGGAGCGGGCCGGCGCGGCGAGCGCGATCTCCGAGACCGCCCACGAGATGGGCGGCGCGCTCGGCATCGCCGTGCTCGGCACCGTGCTGACCAGCGCCTACCGGAACGGCCTCGTGCTTCCGCCCGGGCTGCCCGACGGCGCGGCGGCCGAGGCCCGCGACACGCTCGCGGGCGCCCTGAAGGCCGCCGCCACGCTGCCGGGCGACGCCGCGGGGGCCGTCGCGCAGGCCGCGCGGCAGGCGTTCGTCGAGGGCATCCACGTCACGGTGCTGACCGGCGCGGCGATCCTGCTCGTCCTCGCGGTCGCCGTGCCGTTCGCGCTGCGCGGCGTGCCCAAGGTGATCCCGGAGACAGAGGAGGAGTCCGTGGACGAGCCGGTCTCCGTCACGTGATCCCGGCTCGAGTGACCTGGGACAGCCAGCGGTCGTGGGCGCCGCCGAAGGGGCCGGTGCGCGCGCCCACGGCCTCCATCAGCCAGGCGGCCGACCGCTCCGCCTGGCGGACGATCTCCTCCGGGTATCCGTACCGCACCTGGTGCTCGGCGAACTCGTCCTCGTCGTCCAGGATCAGCCGGCCGTCCCGCATCCGGAGCACGTCGAGGTCGAGATCGGCCATGGTGATCCGGCCGTCGCCGCGGACGGGCACCGTGGTGACGTCGCAGTAGATCGCGCACCTGTTCGGCCGGGCGTTGAACGTGGCCGTCCACCACGAGTGGCGGGGGAACAGCATCACGAAGGGGTCCGCCCAGACCACCGGCGGCTCGCTCCCCCGCCGGCCGGCGGTGCCCGCGGGGCAGCCGGCCCAGACGCCGTGCTCGTCCTCGCCCAGCACCCGCGCGGGGTGGTGCCAGTGCAGCGAACCGCCGTACTTGCGGTAAATGATCCTCACCTCGGACACGGGCGGGACGCTACGCCACGCCCGTCTCCGAGTACAACGGAATTGTCCGTCAGACCTCGACGACCACCGGAATGATCATCGGGCGGCGGCGGTAGGTGTCGCTGACCCAGCGCCCCACCGTACGCCGGATGGTCCGGCGGATCTGCATCTCGTCGGCCACCCCCGCCGCCGCGACCTCCTGCAGCGCGGCCTCGAGCTGCGGGATGACCGCGTCGAACGCGTCGGGATCGATGCCCGAGCCCCGGGCGGTGATCTGCGGCCCGCCGGTGAGCTTCCCGGTGGTGGAGTCCACGACGACGACGATGGAGATGAACCCCTCGTCGCCCAGGATGCGCCGGTCCTTGAGGGCCACGTCGGTGATGTCGCCCACGGAGGTGCCGTCCACGAAGACGTACCCGCACGGGACCGCGCCGGTGATCCTCGCCTGGCCGTCGACGAGGTCGACGACCACGCCGTCCTCGGCGATCACGATGTTCTCCCGGGGGACGCCGGTCAGCTCGGCCAGCGCGGCGTGCGCCCGCAGGTGCCGCCACTCCCCGTGCACGGGCATGAAGTTGGACGGCTTGGTGAGGTTGAGCACGTACAGCAGCTCACCCGCGGCGGCGTGGCCCGAGACGTGCACGCGTGCGTTGCCCTTGTGGACCACCCGCGCGCCCCAGCGGTTGAGGCCGTTGATGACCTTGCTGACCGCCGTCTCGTTGCCCGGCACCAGCGACGAGGCGAGCAGGACCGTGTCGCCCTCGGCGATCCTGATCGGGTGGTCGCGGTTGGCCATGCGCGACAGCGCCGCCATCGGCTCGCCCTGGGAACCGGTGCAGATCAGCACCACGTCCTCCGGCGGCCACTCCTCGATCTCCCTGGAGTCCACGAGCAGGCCCCCGGGCACCTTCAGGTAGCCGAGTTCGCGTGCCACGCCCATGTTCCGGACCATCGACCTGCCGATGAGCGCGACCTTGCGGCCGTGCTTCTCGGCCGCGTCCATGATCTGCTGGACACGGTGGATGTGCGACGCGAAGCTCGCGACGATGATCCGCTTGGACGCGCTGCGGAAGACGTCGTCGATGACCGGCGCGATCTCCCGCTCGCTGGTGACGAAGCCCGGCACCTCCGAGTTGGTGGAGTCGGACATCAGCAGGTCGACGCCCTCGGCCCCGAGCCGCGCGAACGCCCCGAGGTCGGTCAGCCGCCCGTCCAGCGGGAGCTGGTCCATCTTGAAGTCGCCGGTGTGCAGGACGAGACCCGCAGGGGTGCGGATCGCCACGGCCAGCGCGTCGGGGATCGAGTGGTTCACCGAGACGAACTCGCACTCGAACGGCCCGAACGTGCGCCGCTCGCCCTCGATCACCTCGACCTTGACCGGCTGCATCCGGTGCTCGGTCAGCTTGCTCTCGATCAGCCCGAGGGTCAGCCGCGAGCCGACGATCGGGATGTCGCGCCGCTCCCGCAGCAGGTACGGCACCGCGCCGATGTGGTCCTCGTGGGCGTGCGTGAGCACCAGTGCCTCGATGTCGTCGAGGCGCCCCCGTATGTAGTCGAAGTCGGGCAGGATGAGATCCACGCCCGGCTGGTCCGGCTCGGGGAACAGCACGCCGCAGTCCACCACGAGCAGACGGCCGTCGTACTCGAAGACCGCCATGTTGCGGCCGATCTCGCCGAGACCGCCCAGTGCGACGACGCGCAGACCGTTTTCCGGCAGCGGCGGAGGCGGCCCGAGCTCGGGATGCGGATGACTCATGCCGCCCCCTTCGCCCCGCGCCGTTCGCCGTCGGCGCCCACGCGTCGTTCCCTATGTTCGTTTTCTCTGTACACGTCGCTCATTCGACTCCATCTGCTGATCTAATCCACAAGCTTGAGACCCCCCGTAATGAGGTCCTCGCGAAGCGCCGCGATCTGTTCCTGGGTGGCGTCCACGAGCGGCGGCCGGACGTACCCGGCGTCCTGGCCCACCAGCGTGAGCGCCGCCTTGACCATGATCGCGCCCTGGGTGCGCGTCATGATCGCCGAGACCACCGGGAGGAGCCGACGGTGGACGGCAAGTGCGTTCTCGACATCGCCGGACCGGTAGGAGTCGACCATCGAGGCCAGCTCCGCGCCCGCCACGTGGCCCACGACGCTGACGTACCCGACCGCGCCGACGGAGAGCCACGGCAGGTTGAGCAGGTCGTCACCGGAGTAGAAGACGAGGTCGGTGGAGGACATCACCTGCGAGGCCGCGAACAGGTCGCCCTTGGCGTCCTTGACGGCGGCGATGCGCGGATGCTCGGCCAGCCGGAACAGGGTCTCGGTCGTGATGGGCACCCCGGCGCGGCCGGGGATGTCGTACAGCATCACCGGAAGGCCGGTCGCGTCCGCAACGGTCGTGAAGTGCCGGAGCAGGCCCTCCTGCGGCGGTTTGTTGTAGTACGGGGTCACCACCAGGAGACCGTGCGCACCGGCGCGCTCCGCGGCCCGGGCCAGCTCGACGCTGTGCCGGGTGTCGTTGGTGCCGACGCCGGCCACGACCGTGGCCCGGTCGCCCACGGCCTCGACGACCGCGCGGAGGATGCGGTCCTTCTCCTCGTCGGAGGTGGTGGGGGACTCCCCGGTGGTACCGCTGACGACCAGCCCGTCGTTGCGCTGCTCGTCCACGAGATAGGCGGCGAGCCGCTGGACGCCCTCATAGTCGACGGCGCCGTTCGAGGTGAACGGTGTGACCATCGCGGTCAGCGTGCGACCGAAGGGGGCGTCGGAAGTTCCAGTAGGCGATGCCATAGACCGAACGGTACCCGGATCCGCTGGGGTGATGGACCTCGCCACCCCGTTATGTCCAGTACCGTCCGCGATGCCGCCGACAGCGGAAGAGGCCGCCGATATGTGCTCGGGGGTACACACATCAGCGACCTCTAACCGGGAATCGCCGCGCCTTACGCGGACGTTACACGCCGCTGGCGAAATTTTTCCGGAAGGTCGTATACGACCGGTCGTACACCATACGGGCGGAAGATACCCAGGCCGTTAGGCGGCGAATCGGTGAACCGCGGGCGGATCGGCAGGCATGGGCCGCAGACGGATCAGTGGGCCTCCCCCGCGAGCAGCCGCACCCACAACTCCTGCATCCGCGCGGAGACGAGCCGTTCGCTCTCGCGGATCTCCATCTTCACGCCCCGTTTCGTCCGCCGGATGAACATCAGTCCGCCGGCCGAGCAAAGCTCGTAGATCGTCGCCTTGCACTCACACGTGTGCCTGTGCACCCGCACCCGATCGCTGCGATTGGTGGGTTTCGACCACGCGATCTTCCGATGCCTGTCCCTCGGAGGGCTGGCATGGATGCCGTGATAGGGCGGCGGGAGGGGAATATCAGCACCTGGCCGCTTAGCGGCAATATCACCCATTAGCAGCCCTTTCACCAGGCAAAGTTGGAGTCACAGGCCGTTCCCGTCACTCTCGGTGGCCCGGCGAATACGCCAAGATTTGGAAGACCCGTCACCCCCTCAGGGATGGATTGATGGCAAACTCTGATCCGGTCTACCTGCGCGTAGTCGAGGACATTCGCCGCCAGATCGTCGACGGCACGCTCCCCCCGGGCGCACCGATCCCCTCGCGGCACCAGATCACCCGGAAATACAGCGTCGGAGAGACGGCCGCCCGCCACGCGCTGCGCGTGCTCGCGCAGGAAGGCCTCATCATCGGCCGCGTGGGCTCCGGGCACCGCGTGCGAGAGAAACCGATCCTGCTCCCGCTCAACCGCAGCCGTCTCCCCGAACCGCACGCCGCCTTCGTCGGCGACATGCAGGCGGGCGGGCGGCAACCCAGCTGGAGCTGGCGCAGCGAGCTCGCCGACGCCCCTCCCGACATCGCCCATCGACTGCGTATCGGCGAGTGCAGCCCGGTGATCCGGACCCGATACGTCTTTCGCGGCGACGGTCGTCCGGTGCAGCTGCTCACGACGTACGAACCGGTCGAGCCGGGGCAGAGTCAGGCGCCCGAGGAGGGCACGTACGAGCGCAGGAGCGCGGCCTTCCGTCTCGCGGCGAGCGGCATGCCGCTCACCGAGATCAGCGAGACCGTGCACGTCCGCGTTCCCCAGCCCACCGAGAGCGACCTGCTGGAGCTGCCTTCCGGCGTCCAGGTGCTCCAGATCGAGCGCACGTACTGGGCCGGCGAGCGGCCGGTGGAGACCAGCGACGCCGTGGTGCCCGGCGACAGGTTCCGGCTGGTCTACGGCATTCCCAGCCCTCTCTGACTGTCGGTGCCCACTGGTACAACCGATCCGGATCCCCCATCCGGAGGTGCCGATGCGCGTCAAGGACATGCCCCTGGCCGACCAGCCGCGTGAGCGGCTGCTGGCCTCCGGAGCCGCGGCGCTCGCCGACAGGGAGTTGCTCGCCCTGCTGCTCGGCTCGGGCAGCAGGGGCGTGAGCGCCGTCGAACTCGCCTCCCAGCTCATCGCCCACTGCGGCGACCTCGGCGAGCTGGCCCGATCCGAGGCCCATCGGCTGCTCGCCGTCCCCGGCGTGGGTCCCGCCAAGGCCGCCCGCGTGGCGGCCGCGTTCCACCTCGTACGGCGGGCCCAGGCGGAGCCGGAGCGAAGCCGGATCACCTGCTCGGCCGACATCGCTTCGGCTGCCGCTCCCCTGCTCCACGGGCAGCCGCGCGAGCGGCTCGTCGTGGTGGTGTGCGACGGCCGCGGCGCCGTGCTGCGCCGGACCGTGGTCTCCGAGGGCGGCAGCGACCACACCCCCGCGCCCGTCCGCGACATCGTCACCACCGTTCTCCTCTCCGGCGGAGCCGCCTTCGGCCTCGCCCACAACCACCCGAGCGGATCGCTCGACGCCAGCCCCGCCGACGTCGAGGTCACGGCCCGCCTCCACGAGGCCGCCGACACCGTCGGCCTCCGTTTCCTCGACCACGTGATCGTCACCGACGCCGCCTGGCGCCGCGTCCCTTGGCCTCCTCTCGAGAATGCATAGTTGCATAGTACGTCTAGTTGTATTGCCTTGCCCAGGACAAAACACAACGCCTGATCAGACATAGCCATACAGATGCCCTCGTAATGGGTCGTCTAGGCTGCGGGCGTGCTCGACCACGACGGTGACACGCATCTGTACGTGCAGATCGCCGAGATCATCCGGCAACAGATCCAGCGAGGCGACCTCCCGCCTGGACACCCCATTCCCAGCGAGGCCGCCATACAGAGTGAGTTCGGCGTGGCCCGGACCACGGCACGGCGCGCCTTCCACATGCTGCGGGAAGAAGGCCTGATCTACACGGTGCAGGGCGAGGGCACGTTCGTGACCTCACCGGGCACCGCGCCACGAGAGCCGCGGAAGATTCCGATGTACCGGAAGATCGCAGACGACATCGTCGAAGGAATTCGCAACGGCGACCTGCGGCCGCGTCGTCCCATACCGAGCGAGACGGCACTGGTTGAGAAGTACGAGGTGGCACGCGAGACGGTACGCAGGGCGATCGGCCGTCTCCGCGAACAGGGCTGGGTCTACACCGTCCCGCAACGAGGGAGCTTCGTGTCACCTGAGGACAAGTGGCCGGCGGATTAGCGGTTTCCGTCGTCTAGTCGTCCCGGTCGGTCTACGGTCGATCCATGCTTGACCGTGACGGACCGGTACCCGTTTACAAGCAGATCGCCGACCTGATCCAGGAACAGATCCGCCGGGGCGAGTTGATCGACGGCGATGCCATCCCCAGCGAGGCGGAGATCGAGGCCGAATACGGGGTGGCTCGCCCCACGGCACGGCGAGTCGCCCGAGAACTGAGGGAACTCGGTCTCGTTCGTACCGTGCAGGGAATGGGGACCTTCGTCGGAGACGGCACCGTCTACCGTCCCCGACGCAAGCCACCGCTGTACGAGGTGATCGCGAGAGAGGTCGCGGAGCGCATCGAGCGCCGGGAGCTGAAAGCGAACCGGCCGATCCCGAGCGAGAAGTCACTTATGCAGCAGTACGGCGTGGCCAAGGTGACCGTGCGACTGGCCGTCGGCTTCCTCCGGGACCAGGGCTACGTCTTCACCGTCCCCCATCGCGGCACTTATGTGTCATCTCCGGATAACTGGCCGCAGGACTGACCACGCGACTTGAGAAGACGCGTCACATCGGGGCGTCCGGCTCCTGAAGGAGTGTCGCTTGACCACGACGGCCTTCGATTTGTTCTTACTGCGGGCTGCCCAGCAGCCCGTTCTCACCGACCAGCTTCAGCCCGCTTTGCCCCTCTCCGCGGCTTCGCAAGCACTGGGCCGGGATGCGGGGGCTGGGGCGCGACGCCGCGCGAAAATGCGATTCGTCCAGGCGGATGGCGGCGGGGTGGGTATCACGCCTCAGGTGTGCTAGGCTGAACGTAGTTGCAGTTGTGGTACCCATAATAAACTTGTGTGCGCCTGACGGTACGTAGCCTCAGGTGCATTTTTTGTTTGCCGGTCTTCTCCGGGTGTGGGCCTCTATCGCGGCAACGCGGGATTCGTGACAGTGCGGATTTCGGCTACACCCATCAAGAGGAGATAAACATGGCTTCTGGCACCGTGAAGTGGTTCAACGCGGAAAAGGGCTTCGGCTTCATCGAGCAGGACGGCGGCGGCGCCGACGTCTTCGCGCACTACTCCAACATCGTCGCGAACGGCGGCTACCGCGAGCTGCGCGAGGGCCAGAAGGTGGCCTTCGATGTCACCCAGGGCCAGAAGGGCCCGCAGGCCGAGAACATCGTTCCCGCCTGACACCGACGCATCACGCAGCTGGGGCCCGCGCCGTAAGGTGTGGGCCCCAGCGCGTTGCTCTTGTGGTACCCGTTGTGCCGTGACGGCCTCACAAACATGTCCGTTCTTCCGCCGCACACCGGATAGACCACTGATGGTGCCGGTTCGGGCCTGATCCGATCCAGCTCTCTGATCGGCATCGCAGTCGCCGTTCTTCTCGGCCGGATGCCGACCATTTCGACACACGAGGCCAGGCTGTCATCCGCCGGCTCGGCTCGTCTTTCTTCGGCCCGTGCTCGCCATTCTTGTGCCGCTCGTCGCGCCGGGAATCACTCGACACGTGCCGCATCGAGGAAGGTTCTGCATGAACCATGCAACTCGCAAGCACGACCGCTACTCCTCCACCCGTACGGGCGGCTCTGCCAACCCCGGCAGGGGTGACCGAGTCGGCTCGCCGGCTCTGGGCCGCTCAGGCACCCCCAGGCGTTCTGGCGGTCACGGGCGGCGTCCCGCCGCGCTTCAGGGGGAGTTCGCACTGCCGGTCACCGTTACCCCGGCCCTGCCGGCAGCCGCGACTTTCGCTGAACTGGACATGCCGCCCGCGCTGATGAAGGTGCTCACCAGCCTGGGTATGAACGAGCCGTTCCCGATCCAGGCGGCGACGCTGCCGAACTCCCTGGCGGGCCGGGATGTCCTCGGGCGGGGGCGCACCGGGTCGGGCAAGACTCTCGCCTTCGGCCTGGCCCTGCTCGTCCGCACCTCCGGACAGCGCGCCGAGTCGCGGCGGCCGCTGGCCCTGATCCTCGTTCCCACTCGGGAACTGGCCCAACAGGTCACCGACGCGCTCACCCCGTACGCCCGGTCATTGAAGCTGCGGCTGGCCACCGTCGTCGGCGGAATGTCGATCGGCCGGCAGGCCAGTGCTCTGCGCGGTGGTGCCGAGGTCGTCGTCGCGACCCCCGGACGGCTCAGGGACCTCATCGAGCGCGGCGACTGCCGCCTGGACCAGGTCGGCATCACCGTGCTGGACGAGGCCGACCAGATGGCCGACATGGGCTTCATGCCTCAGATCACCTACCTGCTCGACCAGGTGCGCCCCGAGGGCCAGCGCATGCTGTTCTCCGCCACGTTGGACCGCAACGTCGACCTGCTGGTACGCCGCTACCTGACCGACCCGGTGGTCCATTCGGTCGACCCCTCGGCGGGTGCGGTCACCACCATGGAGCACCACGTGCTGCACGTCCAAGGCGCCGACAAGCAGGCCACCACTGTGGAGATCGCTGCTCGCGACGGCAGAGTGATCATGTTCCTGGACACCAAGCACGCCGTGGACCGGCTCACCGAGAACCTCCTGAACAGCGGCGTACGCGCCGCGGCGCTACACGGGGGCAAGTCCCAGCCCCAGCGCACCCGCACCCTCGCCCAGTTCAAGACCGGCCACGTCACGGTGCTGGTGGCGACCAACGTCGCGGCCCGCGGCATCCACGTCGACAACCTCGACCTCGTCGTCAACGTCGACCCGCCGAGCGACCCCAAGGACTACCTGCACCGCGGCGGCCGCACCGCCCGCGCAGGCGAGTCCGGCAGCGTCGTCACCCTCGTCCTGCCCAACCAGCGCCGTGCCGTGACCCGCCTGATGGCCGACGCCGGTATCGTCCCGCAGACCAGTCAGGTCTGTTCGGGTGAGGCCGAACTGCGACGTATCACGGGCGCCCAGGCTCCCTCGGGGATCCCCGTGACCATCACCGCACCGGTTGCAGATCGCCGAACCGGACGGGGACGGAACGGCCGACGATTCGGGTAGCAGTTGGACGACCGCCCGGCGACACAGTAGTTCCGGGCGGAGCCATCCGGTGGAGGAGACCGTCCAGGTGGTGCAGGCGCCGTCCCGGCCGGGACCATCGAACGAGGAGATCGACTCCTCATGAACCATGGCGTAGGTTGGCCTGGCTCCTTGCGGCAGCCAGGCACAGCTCCCACATGCCGGTCACGCGATTGACAATCAGGCGCAGGGGTGACGAAACCGCCGGTGTCATTCTCCGGTCATGCGGGCTTCGTTGATGCGCAGCGCCTCGGCGAGCTGGTCTTCCAAAATGATGATCCGGCAGGCGGCTTCCACAGGAGTGCCCTGGTCCACCAGTTCCCGGGCGCGCGCAGCCAGGCGCAGTTGGTAGCGGGAGTAGCGGCGGTGGCCGCCGCTGGAGCGTTTCGGCTCGATCAGTTTGGCGGTGCCCAGGGCGCGTAGAAACGACGGGCTGACCCCGAGCATCTCCGCGGCCGCGCCCATGCTGTAGGCGGGGTAGTCCTCATCATCGAACCGGTCTTCGGCGCTATGCGCCGAGGTGTGTGTGATCCTGGCGGCAGCGCGCTTGTCACCGGCTGGGTGCGTTTGATCCATAGATGCCTTTCATCATGCCAACAGGGGGCCCCGGCACCTGTCGCGCCGGGGCCCCGAAGAGTTCAACACCATCTACCGGCCATCTGACCGGCTCACTGTTTTCCGCGTCCGCCGTACTGAGCGGCGGTGGCGCGGGGATCGCGGATGCGTGACCGTAGACCACCTTCCCATCTGTGGAACTGCGGTACCCGAGCGGCGAGACTCAGCCGGCAACGGGCGATCCTGATGGCGTCAACACTCCCTTCATCTCTTTCTTTCGGACCGATGTCCGGCTTCACCTACGGCAGCGCGTCCACGATCAGGGCCCCTAACCACTGCGCTGGCCCGTCACGTCCGACCTTCTGCCACAACTTCCGACTTCATCGTGCTCCGGGCAGTTCATCGTGGTGCCAGTACTTCCGCTGCCCGGCCGAACCGTTCCTTACGATGCGAGAAACACTAGCCCCAGTAGCAACGAATGTCTATCGTGGCGATCACAGATTTTCGGTGCCGGGCACGGCAGGCCTTCCGGCGGCGCCGTTGACCGGCTCGAACGCCACCATCGCCGGCCGGCGAGCTCGCTGCGGTGATCGCCAAGAGCGAGGGCCTCGACGCGTAGCCGCGAACGTCAGGCCACTTCTCGAATCCCCTCCGCGCTTCCTCGGGCATGGGGAGTCACCTGACGAGGTCCACGTTCGTCCGGCTGCCGCCGTCGAAGGGCCGACAAAACACACTCGATCGCGCCCGGTCGCGCTGTGGTCGGGCCGCCTCATGACGCAGATCGGTTTCACGACCGCGGCCGTCCTGTGGCTGATTACCGGCGGCCTCGCGTACCGGGCCGCCCGTCGGCGCGACTTCACCGCCCACCGCGACTGGATGATGCGCAACTACGCGCTGACGTTCCTCGCGGTCACCGCGCGCATCCTCGTTCCCCTGCTTCTGCTGGTCCAGACCCCCTTCCGCGGAGCCGAAGCGACAGGAGATCTCGCGACCTCGATGATCCCCATCGGTCAGACGCTGGTCTGGATCGTCAACCTGGTCGTGGTCGAGACCGTCATCGGGCGGCGTCGCCAGGCCGTAACCCGCCCCGCGGCCGGACGGTGACGGGAGCCCTGCCCCTCCCCCGCCGGTATCCGACAGGCGGCGAGAGGGCCACGCGCCGCCCGGCACCGATCGGGCGTCGGCGTGGGAGAACTGCGAACGCGCATTCCGCACGGCTTCGAGAGCCGCTGGACGGACGTGTGCGGGATCCGCATCCATCACCGCGCCTCGCTCGGCGCCCCCGTCGGGAGGCCCCACAGTGGTGCTCGTGCACGGCCTGGCGGTCTCGCACCGGTACATGATGCCGCTCGCCGTACGGCTGGCCGCGCGGCATCCGGTGCGGGTGGTGGATCTGCCCGGTTTCGGCCTCAGCGGCAAGCCCGCGCGCACCCTGGACCTGCCGGAGATGGCGGACCGGCTCGCCGAGTGGCTGGAGACGGCCGACGCCGCCCCCGCCGTGCTCCTCGGGAACTCATTCGGCTGCCAGGTGGCCGTGGAGGTCGCCGTCCGCCACCCCACCCTGGCCCGAGGGCTCGTCCTGGCCGGGCCCATCACGGACGCCCACGCCCGCAGCGCGCCCCCGGCAGATCCTGCGCTGGCTGCGCGACCTGCCGCGCGAGGATCCCTTCCAGGCGCCCATCCTCCTGCGTGACGTCCTGGACGCCGGACCCCTGCGGATCGCCCGTACGTTCCAGATCTCCCTGCGCCATCCAATCGCGCGCAAGCTGCCCGCCGTCGGCGTGCCCGTGCTGGTGACGAGAGGCGAGCGTGAGCCGCTGGTGTCACAACGGTGGGCGTGGGAGGTGGCCGCGTCGCTGCCGCGCGGAGAACTCGCCGTCGTGCCCGGAAGCCCGTACAACGCCAACTACAGCGCCGCCGGTCGCCTCGCCGCTCTCGTGATCCCCTTCCTCGACAGGCTCCCCCGCTGACCCGCCGCGGCCCCACCTGAGCGCGCCCCAGCAGGGCGAACCTCCTCCCGGCGCTCGCGTGGACGGACAGCGGCGCTCAGTCGATGAGAGCGAGCGCCCGGTCACGCAGGCCCGCCGGGGCGGTCTTCGGGCTGCCGGCGTCGAAGGGCGGCCGCGGGGCGTACTCGATCGCGAGCTGAACGGCCTGCGCCGTCTCCTCGTCGCGCATCGCGGCCAGCAGGGTCAGGGCCATGTCGATCCCCGACGAGACGCCCGCCGCCGTCACGACCTTGCCGTCGACCACCACGCGCTCGCTGACCGGCTCGGCGCCGAATCCGGCGAGCTGGTCGAGCCATCCCCAGTGGGTGGTCGCCCTGCGGCCCTTCAGCAGCCCCGCCGCGCCCAGCAGGAACGAGCCGCTGCACACCGAGGTCGTCCATCGAGTCCGCTCGTGGACCCGCGCGATCCAGCCCAGCAGCTCCGAGTCGGACAACGCCTCGATCGTCCCGGGTCCCCCGGGCACGACGACGACGTCCGGCGCGGGCAGGTCGCCGTACGACGCGGTCGCCGCGAGGCTCAGGCTGCCCCGGTCGTCGAGCACCGGCCCCGGCTCGGCCGCGACGAACGTGACCGTGCAGCCCGGCGCGAAGGCCAGCACCGTGTACGGCCCGACGGCGTCGAGCGCGGTGAAGCGGGGATAGAGCGGAATCGCGATGTTCATGCTCTGCTGCTTTCTTTCGATCGGAACCGGCGACGGTAGTCGCCGGGTGAGACGCGCCAATGGCGGCGGAAGACCCGGTAGAGGGTCTCGGGCACGCCGAGTCCCGACTCCCTGGCCACCCTGTCGAGAGGATGGGCGGTGGTCTCCAGCAGCCGTCGCGCCGCGTCGGCCCGGCTGCGTTCGACGTACCTGCCGGGTGAGACCCCTGTCTGCTCGGTGAAGACCCGGGAGAAGTGCCGCTCGCTCATCCCCGCCCGCCGGGCGAGCGCCGGAACGCTCAGGTCCTCGGCGGGGTTGGCGTCGATGAAGGCCTGGATCTCGCGCAGCGGCTCGGCGCGTGGGACGGCGGCCCGCATGGGGGCGCTGAACTGGCTCTGCCCGCCCGGGCGGTGCAGGTACACCACGAGCCCACGGGCGACGTCACGGGCGAGCGCATGACCGTGGTCGTCGGCGACGAGCGCCAGCGCGAGGTCCACTCCCGAGCTGACCCCGGCCGAGGTCCAGACGTTCCCGTCGCGGATGTAGATGGGATCGGCGTCCACCTCGACGTCCGGATAGCGATCCGCCATCTCGCCCGCGACCAGCCTGTGGGTGGTCGCGCGCCTGCCGCCCAGCAGTCCCGCCTCCGCGAGGAGGAAGCCGCCGTTGCAGACCGAGGCGACCCGCCGAGCCCCGGCCGCCAGCCGGGCGACGCCCGCGAGCAGCTCCCGATCGCGCAGGTGCTCCGGCACCGACAGCCCGCCCACGACCATCAGCGTGTCGATCGGCGCCGCGACCTCGTCCAGCGACGTCTCCGCGAGTGTCGCGATCCCGTTCTGGGCGGGTACGGCCCCGGCACGCACGGCCGTCACCTCGACCCGGTAGCCGGGCTCGGGCACGAGCAGATTCGCCGTGGTGAGGACGTCGGCCGGCCCGGCGAGATCGAACATCTGGAAGCCATCGAAGATCACGATGACCACGCGTCGCTGCATGCCTCAATGCTCGCGACCATGGCCTCATGGCGTCAACGACACAGATATTGCACATTACGCCATGACCGTCGGCCCGTCTGAAAAGAATCGGGGGCGCTGTCGATATCGTCGCCTCTCGTTCGTCGTCATCATGTGCGGCGCCTCGCCCGCGTGAGGGAACGACGGGACATGACAGGAGTTCGGGCTGTGAAGTACATGCTGCTGATCAACGCCGGTGCGGCCGACGCGAACGGTGCGGGCGCCGAGGGCGACTTCCAGGAATGGGTGAACTACGACAAGGCCGTACGGGACGCGGGGATCTGGGTCTCGGGTGAGTCGCTGGCGGACCTCGTGACCGCCACGACGGTCCGGGTCGGCCCGGACGGGCAGCGGTCCGTCGTCGACGGCCCGTTCGCGGAGACCCGCGAGGTCCTCGGCGGTTTCTACGTCATCGACGTCCCGAACCTGGACGTCGCGCTGGACTGGGCGGCCCGCTGCCCGGGGGCACGCGGCAGCGGTTCGGTCGTGGTGCGGCCGGTCGCCGACTTCGGAGCCTGAGCGCGGTGCGGGAGCAGGCGTCCGGCACCGGCAGGGCGGTGGAGTCGGTGTTCCGGGAGGAACACGGGCGCCTGCTGGCCTCTCTCGTGCAGAGGTTCGGCGACCTGGACCTGGCCGAGGAGGTCGCCTCCGAGGCGATCGAGGCGGCGCTGGTGCACTGGCCGGCGCAGGGCGTCCCCGCCAAACCCGGCGCCTGGCTCCTGACGACGGCCCGGCGCAAGGCTGTCGACCGGTTGCGCCGGGACCAGACCTACGCCGCCCGGCTCGCCGTGCTGCAGGTGGAGGCGGACCGGGCCGATCCCGCTCCGCCCGCGGACGCCGACGCCGACCTTCCCGACGAACGACTGCAACTGTTCTTCACCTGCGCCCACCCGGCCCTGCCGGATGAGGCGCGCGGGGCTCTGATGCTGCGCTGCCTGGCCGGGCTGACCACCCCGGAGGTCGCGCGGGCGTATCTCGTCCCGCCGGCCACGATGGCGCAGCGGATCGTACGGGCGAAGAAGAAGATCCGTGAGGCCCGGATCCCGTTCCGGGTGCCCGGGGCCGACGAGCTGCCGGGGCGTCTGCCGGGCGTGCTCCAGGTCCTGTATTCGGTCTTTACTGAGGGGTACGCGGCCAGTTCGGGCCCTGATCTGCAGCGGCCGGATCTCGCCGAGGAGGCGATCCGGCTGGCGCGGATCCTGCGGCGGCTGTTGCCCGCCGAGCGCGAGGTCGCCGGACTGCTGGCGCTGATGCTGCTGGTCCACGCCCGGCGCGATGCCCGCACCGGCCCGGACGGGGAGCTCGTGCTGCTCGGGGACCAGGACCGCGGCCGCTGGGACCGCGCCATGATCGAGGAGGGCCTCGCGCTGGTGCCCGTCGCACTGACCGGCGGTCCGCCCGGGCCGTACGGGGTGCAAGCCGCGATCGCCGCCTTGCACGACGAGGCGGCCGATCTGGCGACCACCGATTGGCCCCAGATCGTGGCCCTTTACGAAGTAATGCTCGCGCTGGACCCGTCCCCCGTCATCGCCCTCAACCGGGCGGCGGCCGTGGCGATGCGCGACGGCCCGCAAGCGGGCCTGGCAATGCTCGACGAGCTGGCCGGCGAGGAGCGGCTGCGTGGCTACCACCCCTACCACGCCGCCCGGGCAGAGCTACTGCAGCGACTCGGACGGCTCGCCGAGGCCGCGGCGGCCTACCGCCGAGCCCTCGACCTGGCAGGCACCGAACCCGAACGGGCCCACCTGCGGCGCAGGCTCGGCACAACCGGATCGCCCGCCCCGAACGGCCCGGACTGCACAGACTGCACAGACTGCCCGGACTGCGCGAGGGACACCTGACGCTCGGCGGACACCTACGTCCGACGTCCCTGGGCGCGTCTTCGTAGATCGGACTCGGCTCGCCTTGCCGGCCCGGCGCCGGTGGCCACCGAGGCGCGGCCTCAGGCGGCGAGCAACTGGGCCACGACGATGACGTTGCCGTACAGGTCGGCGAAGTGCAGGGAGCGGCTGTCGGGGTCCTCACGCTCGTCCCAGACCCGTACGCCCTGCTCGCGCAGCCGCTTGGCGACCACGCCGAGATCGGCGGTGTAGAGGACGAGCAGCGGCTGCCCGCCGGTCTGCCCGCCGACGAGCTCACGCTGCCGATCGGAGGTGGTCGGCATCAGCCACAGCCCCACCCCCTCCTGTCCCGGCAGGCCGACGTGCAGGAAGCGATAGCCGCCCGCCACATAGTCGTGCAGCACGGCGAAGCCGAGCACGTCGCGGTAGAAGGCCACCGCCTCGTCGGCATCGTCGACGAGCACCACCATGCGGCCGATCGCGGAGAAAAGAGCGTCATCCGTGGTCATGGGCGGCACCCTAGTTCGCGCCACCGACATTCCAGCGGCCGGCCGCGGTACCGATCATGCGGCCCGGGTGGCATGCCGTACCGACAGTTCCACCTGAGCGAGCGTCACTCCTCGCCGGAGAACCGCTCCCAGGCGGACTGGCGGGTCATGCCGAGCGCCGCGCCGATCCTGGCCCAAGTGGCGCCCCGGTCACGGGCCCGCTGGACCCAGACCCGCAGGTTGTCCTCGACCTGCTCGCTCACCGCGGCGATCCGCGGCAGGAACTCCAGGATCTGCTCGACCGTCATGCTCTCGGTGTACGGAATCTCCGGGGCCTCGACGGACTGGGCCGCCAGGATCTCGGCGCAGAGCCCGACGCACTCGTTGCAGATGTAGACGCCGGCACCGGCGATCATCTTGGCCACGGCGGTCTTCGGCTTGGAGCAGAACGAGCAGCGGATGTCCTGTTCCGCCAGAGAAGGAGCCGGCATGTCGCCTCCATGAGATGTTCTGTCAGGCTGTTCCTGACGGTCGACACCGAGACTAGTCCCGTCAGGATCAGCCTGACAATGGATCATCCGGAAAGCGACGTTTCCCGCATGCTCGTTTCCGGGTCAGCTCTTGGGACCGAAGGCGTGCGGGACCTCTCCCTTGCGTCCGCAGCGCGGGCAGGGGCGGTATCGCCCGGACCACCAGGTGGCCTTGAGTGTGCCGCTGCCCTTGCACTTGGGACATTTGGACAGGTAGTTGCGGATGTAGTCGGAGACGAGCCAGATGCCGAAGAAGGCTGCGACGAGAATGAGAACGGTCTGCGAATCCACCATGGCTCCGTAGTTCGGGGGATGACCGGCGACGGACACGCCGCCGTAGTACGGAAGCCGGTCGCGCGGGGGCGCGGTCACCGTCACTCACCGGCCGGGCGACGCAGTGCGGGAGGCGGCGACGGGTCCTCGCCCGCATCGGCGAGGGAACTCGCATCGCCGCCTCCCGTCAGCACTGGTCGCACGGGAAAGGACGCCGCACGGCCGCGCACCGGTGACAACCGGGCCCCGTTTCATTGGAGTCACAGGTCATTGAAGTCACAGGGCACTCGGAGTCACAGGGCATCGGAGCCACAGGGCCCCGGGCCGCGGCCCTCAGACCCGCTCGGGCTGGAGCGCCGCCGCCTGCCGCACCTCCGCCTGGGGCCGCCGCAGGACGACGAGCGCGACCGCGAAGGCGGAGATCAGCAGGGCGAGGGAGACCGTGAAGGCCAGGCGGTAGCCGCCGGTCAGCGCGACCGCCTCGCTCGCCCCGCCCGCCAGCAGCCCCTGCGTACGGGTGGCGGCAAGCGTGGACAGCAGCGCGACACCGACGGCCATCCCGACCTGCTGAGTCGTGTTGAAGAACCCCGAGACCAGGCCGGCGTCGTCGGAACGGGCACCCGACATGCCGAGCGTGGTCAGCGCCGGAAGCACCAGGCCCCCGCCCATGATGAGCACCATCACGGGGAGCAGGTCGGTCACGTAGCGGGCGTCGACGGGGACGCGGGTGAGCCAGGCCATCGCGCCGATCAGGAGCGCCAGACCGCCCAGCAGCACGGCGCGCGCGCCGAAGCGGGTGCTCAGCCGCGGGGACACGAACAGCGACACCCCCGCGATGGCCAGCGCAGCCGGGAGCATGGCCAGGCCGGTGCCGAGCGCCCCATAGCCGAGCACCTGCTGCATGAACAGCGCCACCATGATCTGGAAGGCGAACATCGCGCCCAGCGTCAGGACCTGCACCAGGTTGGCCCCGGCGACGGCGCGCGAGCGGAGGATCCGCAGCGGCATGAGCGGGGTGCGGGCGGTCGCCTGGCGGACGAGGAACGCGGCCAGCAGCGCGAGCGACACCGCGCCGAACCACAGGGAGCGCGGGCCGAACCGCTCGATCTGGACCACGGCGTAGATGCCCAGCATCAGACCGGCGGTGACCAGCAGGGCGCCCAAGGCGTCCGCGCCCGCCGACAGGCCGAGCCCTCGGTCGGCCGGCAGCGCCCGGACCGCCAGCGCGATCGTGACCACGCCGATCGGCACGTTGACGAGGAAGATGTAGTTCCAGCCCAGCGCGTCGGTGAGGACTCCGCCGAGCACCTGGCCCAGCGACGCCCCCGCGGCGCCGGTGAAGCTGAACACGCCGATGGCCTTCGCCCGCTCCCCCGCGTCGGTGAAGGTCGTCACCAGGATGCCGAGCACGACCGCCGAGGCCATGGCGCTGCCGACGCCCTGCAGGAACCGGGCGCCGATCAGCATCCCCGGCCCGGTGGCGGCTCCGGCCAGCAGGGACGCGGCGGCGAAGACGGCGTTGCCCGCCAGGAACATGGCCCGGCGGCCGACCAGGTCACCCAGCCGGCCCGCCAGCAGGAGCAGGCCGCCGTACGCGATGAGGTAGGCGTTGACGGTCCAGCTCAGTTCGGCGGGCGCGAAGCCGAGGTCCCGCTGGATGGCGGGCATGGCCACGGTCACGATGCTGCCGTCGAGGACCGTCATCAGCATCGTGGCGGACAGCACGCCCAGCACGAGCCGACGGGATCGGGATATGCGCGACAAGGGGTCGCCTCCTGTTCGTGGGGAACAGGATCGACCGTAGCAGATAGTTTTGTTGTAGACGATCCCCTACGGACCAATCAGGCGCGCTGACGCGCCCGCCGGACCGGCCGCGGCGCCTCCACCGGAATGTCCAGATGCCCGGTGACCAGGCGGTTCAGCGCACGGACGAGCACCTCCGCCTCCTCCTCCGGCAGCGACCCGAGAGCGGCTCGGTGGACCCCGTCGACGATCTCCTGGCTCCGCTTCGCCATCTCCGCGCCCTTCTCGGTGACCGCGACGATCCGGGCGCGCCGGTCCGTGCTGGACGGGCGCCGCTCGGCGAGGCCGGCCTTCTCCAGGGCGTCGAGGGTGACCACCATCGTGGTCTTGTCCATGTCGCCGAGCTCGGCGAGCTGGATCTGCGTACGCTCCTCCTCCAGCGCGTGGACGAGCACGCAGTGCATGCGCGCCGTCAGGCCGATCTCGGCGAGGGCCGCCGCCATCCGCGTACGCAGCACGTGGCTGGTGTGATCGAGCAGGAAGGACAGATCGGGCTCGTTACGCGAGGGCGCCATGGCTGTCATACACCCAGGCTACCAATTCGTCCGTTTGCGGATTATCTCCAAAGGTCACAGCATCCGAAGGGCGGCCTCGATCGACGCCCGACCCGCCGGGACGAGCGGGAGCCGTACGGCGGCGGTGGGAATCCGGCCCTGGGCGTGCAGGACACCCTTCAGGACGGTCGGGTTGGGCTCGGCGAACATGGCCGCCGACATGAGCGACAGCCGGTGACCGAGAGAGCGGGCATGCTCGACCTCCCCGGCCTGCCAGGCCCGCACAAGTTCCACGAAATCACCGGTACGCAGGTGGGCGGAGGCGAGGATGCCGCCGGACGCGCCCAGGGCGAGCAGCGCGGACAGGAACGGGTCGTCCCCGGCGAGCACCGCGAAATCGGCCGGCGGGTCGGCGAGCAGGGCGATCGTGTCGAGGTCGACGCCGCCGACCGCGTGCTTGACCCCGGCCACCATGGGCAGCTCCCCCAGCCGGCGCAGCGTGCCCGCGCCCACGGACTGCCCGGTCCGGTACGGGATGTTGTAGACGACCAGCGGCACCGGGGTCTGCTCGGCCAGCGCGGCGAAGTGGGCGAGCACGCCCGCCTCGGACGGCCGGACGAACGCCGGGACCGTCACCAGCGCCGCGTCCGCCTCCCCCTTGAGGGCGCGCAGCGCCTCGGCCGTGCTCCGCGTGTCGGCCGACCCCGCGCCGACCGTGAGCGTGGCGCCCCGTTCGCGGCAGACCCGGCCGCAGATCTCGATCACCGCGCGCCGTTCCTCCTCGGCCAACGTGGCGACCTCCGCCGTGGTACCGAGCGCGACGAGCCCGGACGCGCCGTCGTCGAGCACGCCGTGCGCCAGGGCTTCGAGCGCGTCGGCCGCGATCTCACCGTCCTCGGCGAACGGAGTGATCAAGGGGACGTGAACACCGGAAAGAGTCATGCCACGATCCTTCCGGCGAGCAACCGTGTAGGTCCAGTTCGCATTTCTGTCGAGACCGTTAAGCTGAACTGATGCTCGATTGCCACCGACCCCGCCCGCTCTGATGCTCGATGTCCGCAGGCTCCGCCTGCTTCGTGAACTCGCCCACCGGGGCACGATCGCGGCGGTGGCCGAGGCGCTGACGTTCACCCCCTCGGCCGTCTCCCAGCAGCTCGCCGCGCTGGAACGCGAAGCGGGGGTCGCCCTGCTGGAGCGCACGGGACGGCGGGTCGCCCTCACCCCCGCCGGAGTGGCGCTGGTGCGGCACGCGGAGGCCGTGCTCGAACGACTGGAGCAGGCGGCGGCGGAACTCGCCGCGGCCAGGAGCGATCCGTCCGGAACCGATCTGGCCGGGATCCTACGGATCGGCGCCTTTCCCACCGCGACCCGCGCGATCCTGCCCGCGGCCCTGGCGGCGCTCGCGCGGAGCCACCCCGGCCTGGATCCGATGGTGGACGAGGTCGATCCCGCCGAGGTCGCGCCCCGGCTGCGCGCCGGCGAGCTCGACGTCGCCCTGGTCCACGAGTACGACTTCGTCCCGGCCGAGCCCGACCTCGCCCTGGACGCCGTCCCCCTCCTCGACGAGTTCATGTACCTGGCCACCCCGCACGCCGTCGGCGGCGAGGGCGACGCGGCCACGCTTCTCGCCTGCCGCGAAGCGCCCTGGATCGCCTCCACTCCCGGCACCCTGTGCCACGCGATGACCGTGCGGGCCTGCCAGGCGGCCGGGTTCTCCCCCCGCGTACGTCACCACATCGACGACTTCGCCACCGTCCTGGCCATGGTCGCCGTCGGGCAGGGCGTGGCGCTCGTGCCGGAGCTGGGAGCCGCCGATCCGCCCCGAGGCGTCACGCTGACCGCGCTGTCCATGCGCCGCCGCACCCGCGTCGCCTTCCGCAGGGGCGCCGGCGGTCACCCCGCCGTCGTCGCCCTGATCGCGGCCCTGCGTTCCGCCGTCCGATAGGAGCCAGAAGACCGGCCGTCCGATAGGAGTCAGAAGACCGGGATGATGTCCTCCGGGTCGATGACGTCGACCTCCACGCCGTCGATGTCGAGCTCGGGGATCGCGGGAAACTCGATGCCCCACCGCTCGACGATCGCGCGTACCCGGGCCATGGCCAGCCGCCAGTTGTCGGCCTGCTCCTCGTACGACAGCACGCCGAGGCCGCCCTCGCGCGCGTGGTCCATCAGCACCCGGTGGTTGTGCAGGAAGTACGGCGGGAGCTCCCAGAAACCCTCCGGCGGCTCCCACAGGATCATCGACAGGAACACGAACCCGGCACGCAACTGGCGCGTGATCAGCCCGCGCACGTCGTCGGTGAGCCCCGGCCACTCGTTCTCCAGGATCGTCATGCAGATCTGGAGGTGGCGCGACTCGTCCCGGCCGATCTTGTGGAACATGTCCGAGAACAGGGGGTGCTCGGTGCCCGAGGCCATCCCGCGAAACAGCGTCGAGGCCGCCATCTCCCCCATCATGAAGCTCGTGAACAGCACGGCGAGCGAATACTTGCCCACGGCCGCGTTGTAGCCGTTCCAGTAGCGCCCGCCGTTGTGGTAGAGCCAGCCGATGTTGTTGTGCGCCGCCCGCTCCAGGTCGGTGGAGGGCTGCCAGTCCAGCGGGCCGCCGGGCCACAGCCGCGCGATCGCCCGCTGGCAGCACTCCTCGTGGTTCATCTCGTCACGGGTGATCGAGAAGAAGCACTTGCGTACGGGATCCTCCTCGTGCTTCTCGAACGCCTGGATCGTGGCGCGGGCGAAGACGGCGGGGCCGGAGGCGTCGAAGTTGGCCAGCACCGAGAACCAGTACATGATCCCCAGCCGCTGCTCGGCCGTGAACTCGCCGGGATCGAGCAGGTTCCACGGCAGGTCGGCGGGGTTCCAGACCATGCGCTTGGACTTCTCGTAGATCGCCGCGAGCTTCCCGGTCTCCACCCGCCACTCCATCGGGTAGATGTTGGGCTGCGGGATCTCGGGAGCCGGCCAGAAACCGCCCTCGGGAACCACGACGTCCGACATCGTCTCACCATCCCCGCACCTGTGACTCACATCACCATGTAACAGCGTCAGCCTCATCCTGCGCCGCACCGTCATACCAATCAAGTGCCCACACCGCTCAAGCGCCCACACCTCGCCGTCCGCGACTGCCCTGCGTGACCGCGACGCACACCAGCACGGCGGCGGCCGCCACGATCGTCGCGACGCCGATCTCCTCGTCCAGCAGCAGCCAGGCCCACACCAGGGTGAGCAGCGGCTGCGCGAGCTGGATCTGCCCGGCCCGCGCGATCCCGCCCATCGCGAGCCCGGCGTACCACGGGATGAACCCCAGGAACATCGACACCAGCGCGACGTACGCGAACCCGGCGAGCGACACGGCCGAAGGCTCCACGGGTGTGGTGACCGCCAGCACGACCGTCACGGGCACGGTGAGCGGGGCCGCCAGCACCAGCGCGTACGAGATGACCCGCCAGCCGGGCGTCTCCCGCGCCAGGCGCCCGCCCTCGGTGTAGCCGACGGCGGCCGACAGCAGGGCGAGCACGAGGAGCACGTCCGCCCCGGCGAAACGACCGGTCCCCCGGGTCAGGGTGAACACGGTGATCGACAACGCGCCCGCCGCGCAGGCCGCCCAGAACAGGGGCCGCGGCCGCTCCCCCGCCCGGAGCACCGCGAACGCGGCCGTGGCGGCCGGGAGCAGGCCGATGACGACGGCGGAGTGGGCCGTGCTCGCGCCGCCGTCGAGGGCCAGGCCGCTGAACAGCGGGAAGCCGACGACCACGCCCAGCACGATCATCGCGTAGGACCGCAGGTGGGCGCGGGGCGGCAGGAGCGGCGCACCTGCGGCCTTGAGGCAGATCACGGCGGCGAGCGCCGCGATGGCCGCGCGCCCGATCGCGACGAGGTACGGATCGAACCCCCGCATCGCGAACACGGTCGCGGGAAACGACCCCGAGAACGACAGCACGCCCACGCCGGCCAGGAGGCTGCCCCGCCACGCGGAACGGCGAGGGGAGTCCGCTATCGAGAGGATGTCGATAGCGCTATTGTCAATTTTCATGAATGACGATAGCAGTATCGCCCGTCTCGCCGCGATCCTGAGGGAGGAGACGGAACGGGCGCGGCCGGGCGAGCGGCTGCCGCCGAGCAGGGAGATCATGCGCCGCCACGGCGTGGGCCCGGTGACGGTCTCGCGGGCGATCGCGCAGCTCGCGGCGGAGGGGCGGGTCGTCACCCGGCCCGGCGCGGGGGTGTTCGTGGCCCCGGCCCGGCGGCCGGTCGCGGAGGCGCCCGACCTGTCTTGGCAGACCGTCGCCCTGGGCGACCGGGTGGTGGACGACTCGGCGACCGCGAGCCTGCTGGCCCAGCCCGCCGACGGCGTCGTGCCGCTCACCGGCGGCTACCTCAACCCCGAGCTGCGCCCGGTCAGGGCTCTGGCCGCGGCGGCCGCGCGAGCCGTACGCCGTCCGGAGGCGTGGAGCATTCCTCCGCTGAACGGCCTGCCGGAGCTGCGCCGCTGGTTCGCCACCGAGGTCGGCGGCGCGGTGACGCAGAACGACGTGCTCGTCGTGAGCGGCGGTCAGTCGGCGCTCACCCTCGCGTTCCGCGCACTGGCGGCCCCCGGCTCGCCGGTCCTCGTCGAGACCCCCACCTACCCGGGAGCGCTCGCGGCGGCCAAGGCCGCCGGACTGCGCGCGAGCGCGGTGCCCCTCGACCGGGACGGCGTACGGCCCGACCTGCTGGCGGAGGCGTTCGCGATGACGGGGGCGCGGGTGTTCTACTGCCAGCCGACGCTGCACAACCCCACCGGGGCGACGCTGACCCGCGAGCGCAGGGAACAGGTGCTGGCCGTGGCCCGGGCCGCGGGGGCGTTCGTGATCGAGGACGACTACGCGCGATACCTGGCCACAGGCGCGGTCCCGCCGCCCATGGTGAGCGTGGACGCCCACGGCACGGTGGTCCACGTCCTGTCGCTGAGCAAGATCACCTCACCGAGCCTACGGGTGGCCGGCCTGATCGCGCGGGGCCCGGCCGCGCACCGGCTGCGGGCCTGCCAGGTGGTGGAGTCGTTCTTCGTCGCCCGGCCCCTGCAGGAGACGGCGGTCGAGTTCGTCGGCTCCCCCGCCTGGCGGCGCCACCTCGGCACCGTCCGCCAGGAGATCGGCGTACGGCAGGCCGCGCTGCTGGCCGGGCTCGCCCGTCACGCGCCCGCCGCCGAAGTGCATCTGGTGCCCGCCGGCGGCCTGCACGTCTGGGTGCGGCTCCCGCCCGGCACCGACGAGGCGGAGGTGGTCGAGGCGGCACAGGCACAGGGCGTGCTGGTGAGCCCGGGGCGCATCTACTACCCCTCCGAGCCGCCGGGTCCGCGGCTCCGACTGACCCACACGGCCGCGACGGGCCTGCCCGAGCTCGACGAGGGCGTCCGCCGCCTCGGCCCGATTCTCGCCCCACCCGCCCGAACGCCCGGCTAGTCACACCAGCCCCGGCAGACAACCTCCGCCCCGCCTGAGCCGTCTCTTCTCTGTCGCCCTATCGCCCCCCCTTCACAGAGGAGACACCGTGCGCGTCCGATTCATGTCGATCGCGTCATGCGCCGTGCTCGCGTCGGCCGGCCCGCTCGCCGCTCCGATCGCCGCTCCGATCGCCGCTCCCTTCACCGCCGGGGCCGCCTCCGCCCGGGCACCGGCCTCGACCGGCTGCTACCGCCAGGCCGGGGACCACTGGGAATGCGTCACGCCCGGCGCGTTCTGCCCGGCGGCGGCCCACGGCAGGGACGGGTACTCGGAGGACGGGGACCACTACCGGTGCGCGCAGGACGGCTCGGCCTGGCGGTGGAAGCCGGCCGGCTCCTCCGGAGGCCCCACCCAACAGCCCACCCCCAAGCCGACGCCGAAGGCCACCCCGACCGCCAAGCCGACGGGGCCGAAGTGCTCCCAGAAGTACCTGCCGCTGCCGGACCCGAAGTGCCAGCCGGGGGCGCGCAACCCCGCGGTCACCCAGAAGTCGATCAAATCGACAATCTGCACGGCCGGTTATGGCAGGAAGGTCGCACCCCCGGCGAGCTACACGCAGGCCCTGCGTGTGACGCAGATCGCCCAGTACGGCTACGCGGACAGGAAGCCCTCGCACTACAAGGAGGACCACCTCATCCCGCTGTCCCTCGGCGGATCGCCGAAGAGCGCGAAGAACCTGTGGCCCCAGCCGATGCTGGCCGGCACGGGGAAGACCCCGGCCGCCAAGGACGCGGTCGAGCTCACCCTGTGGCGGGCGGTCTGCCGGGGCGAGGTGCCGCTCGCCAAGGCGCAGCAGGCGATCGCCAAGAACTGGCGAACCGCCGTGCGACGGCTGGGCCTTTGAGCTCAGTGGCGCTCGCGGCCGGACCGGGGCTCTTCTCCGCGCTCTCCACGCTCTCCGCGGCGATCGGCCCGCGACAGACGCTCGCGGCGCTCGCTGTTGCGCAGGGCCAGATAGGCCAGGTAGCTGACACGCATGAGATCCTCCTCGGAATGACCGACACCAGTGAAACGCTTACGTAGGTGTTGTTATTCCGCGACCTCCGACTGTCGTACAGTGGTCACGAGGGGTGATCGATCATGACGGGCCCGGCGGAGCTGCTCCGCGACTTCGTGAACACCTACGACGTCGAGGGAGACGCCGACGAGCTGGCCTCGCCGGCCGAGCTGTCCGTCTGGCTGCGCGAACGGGGGCTGATCGGCGGCGACGACCGTGCCGCCGACGAGGATCTCGCCGTGGCGACCCAGCTGCGCGAAGGGCTGCGGACCGCGCTGCGCGGCAACCACGACGGGGGTTCGTACGAGGTGCCGGAAGGGCTGGACGCCGCGCTGGCGGGGCTGCCGGTGCGGGTGACGCTCTCCGCGGGCACGCCGGTCCTGGAGCCGGCGGTGCCCGGAGTGGCGGGCGGGCTCGCGCGGCTCGCGGCGCTGATCCCGGCCGCCCACGCCGACGGCACCTGGCCGCGGCTGAAGGTGTGCGCCGAGAGCACCTGTCAATGGGCGTTCATCGACTCCTCGAAAAACCGGTCTCGCTCCTGGTGCTCCATGCGCGTCTGCGGAAACCGCACAAAAACCCGGGCATATCGGGCACGACGCCAGGCGGAAGGTACGCCGAGGCCCTCCTGACCAGTACGGTGTTACAGGCTAAGAAAGGAGCCCGCCGAATGGGTGTTAGAGCTGCCCGCCTCGAGGACGTCGACGCGGTGACCAGCACCCAGATCCGGGCGTGGAAGGCTGTCTATCGCGACTTCCTGCCACCGATCCCGCTGGAGCAGATGACCGGGCCGGCGGCGGAGAAGATGTGGCGCCGCCAGTGGGAGGAGGCGATCCTCTCCCCGCCCTCGCCGCGTCACCGCCTGCTCGTCGCCGTCGAGCGAGTGGTGCCCGACACCGACGCGTTCACCGCGCTCGGGCCCGGTGGCATCCTGGCGACCGCGGCGCAGCGCGCCTCCGACCGGGTCGTGGGGCTGGCCTCGCACGGACCCGCCGAGGACCCGGATCTCCATCCCGCCACGACGGCCGAGCTGATGACGTTGCTCGTCGATCCCAACCACATCAGGCGCGGACACGGCAGCAGACTGCTCAACGCCACGGTGGACCACCTGCGCGAGGACGGCTACAGCACGGTGGTCACCTGGGTCTTCGCCGACAACCACCCGATGCTGGGCTTCCTCGAGTCGGCCGGATGGGGCGAGGACGAGGCCGAGCGCGTCCTCGACATGGGCCGCCCGATCAGGATGATCCGCCTCACCACCGACATCAGCTGAGAGCTCGACGCGGAGACGGTCGTCCTGACCACGGCCATCCGCAGAGCGCGCCCGCGCCGCACTGCGAACCCGCACCGGACCACGTTCACCCCTCCCCTTCCTGCCCGTCCGCAGGGCGTTCCGCCCCCCGGCGGCGTCGCGTCCGCCAACCCCGCCGTCAAGGGATGACGGGGGATTGGCCAGACTAGGTACGCCTTCACCGGCTACGCACAGGTAGGAAAAGGGAGTCACGTGGCCACCCCAGCTCAATGGTTAGCGGGCGCACGCCCCCGTACGCTGCCCGCCGCCGTCGTCCCGGTCGCCGTCGGCACCGGAGCCGCCGTCGCGGAGGGCGGCGCGGTCTGGTGGCGAGCGGCGCTCGCGCTGTTCGTCGCCCTGGCGCTGCAGGTCGGGGTCAACTACGCCAACGACTACAGCGACGGCGTGAAGGGCACCGACAAGGACCGGGTGGGACCGCTGCGGCTGGTCGGCTCGGGCGTCGCTCCCCCGAAGCAGGTGCTCGCCGCCGCTCTCGGCTGCTTCCTCGCCGCCGCGGTGGCCGGTCTCGTCCTGGTGGTGGCCACCCGCGCCTGGTGGCTGCTGCTCGTCGGCCTCGCCTCCATCCTGGCCGCGTGGTTCTACACCGGGGGCTCCCGCCCGTACGGCTACCGCGCGCTCGGGGAGATCTCGGTCTTCGTGTTCTTCGGCCTCGTGGCCGTCGCGGGGACGACGTACGTCCAGGTGGAGCGGCTGACCTGGCTCTCGCTGGCCGCGGCCGTGCCCGTGGGGCTGCTCGCCTGCGCGCTCCTCGTGGTCAACAACCTGCGCGACATCGTGACCGACGGCCCCTCCGGCAAGCGCACGCTGGCCGTGGTGCTGGGTGACGCCCGCACACGCCTGGCCTACTCGGCGACCCTGGTGCTGCCCTTCGTGTGCGCGCTCGCCCTGGTGCCGGTCAGGCCCTTCGCCGCGCTGACCGTGCTGGCGCTCCCCCTCGTGGTGGCCCCGATCAGGACGGTCCGCTCCGGCGCGACCGGCCCCGCGCTCATCGCGACGCTCCAGCAGACCGGCCGCCTGCAACTCGTCTTCGGCGCCCTGTTCACCCTCGGTCTCGCCCTGTTCTGACCCTCCGGGGCGCCGGCGGGGCACCTGTGCAGGAGCATCCGTACGTGAGCGGCCGTCGGACCACGAGGCAGCATGACCAGATTGTTTCTCATATGTGATGGAACGATCTAAATTCTGGATCATCTTCGGAAAAGGGGGGATTGGAGAGGCACACGTGGAGCCTGCGGAGCTATCCGTACAGTTAGTCCATCTGGTGACGTACTGGCGAGAGTGGCGGCCGTTGTCCCGGGACGGCGGTGAGGCCCAGGACGAAATAGTCAGGAAGCGACTCGAATCCAGCGTCGACAACGAGCCCATGGTGTGGCTCGCGAAAGCCCGAAGGGCCTGCTCGAAAAGGACAAATGGCTTACCGGCGGTAAGGCTCTGGATGAACTCGGCAAAGGCAACAAGGACGCCGACCAGGCGATCCGGGAGATCGAGGCCGGTTACCTGGACGTGGCGGACGATTTCCCCTGGTACCACGTCCTGATCCATCCCAAGCACCAGGTGGGAACGTTCCAGCAGATAAAGGGCACTCAGAAGCCATGGATTCTGTTCGACATCCAGTTCCGGAACCGCTGGAGCTCTCGAATCCTGGTGGTCGGGGTCAGTTTCTGGGCCGGTGATCCCGCCTGGGCACCGGTCAAGGCTCTCGGCTGGTCGTCGCTGCCCGAGAACGGCGGCAAGACCTGGCACGAGTGGTTCCTGGCCTACGAGCGGCAGGCGTGGCATCTGGAGGTCTGGCGGGAACACGCCATGATCTACCAGCACACCGCGCGTACGTTGAGCGCGCTGTGGGACGGAGCGGCCTCCCATCTGCCGATTTGGCGCTGGCTGAGGCTGAACCGCGCGCACCGGGCCGTGGAACTCATCCACCTGACACTGCTCCAGGGCATGGCCGACCGCGCCGACGTGGCCAGTCACGTCGACGAGCGGGTGAGCCGGATCGAACGACTGGAGCACCTGGCCGACGAGCAGTTCGCCGAGACGCTCGGCTGGGCCGGCCGTGGGCTGCGCGAGGCGCTGGACGACGCGAGTCATTTCACGACTCTCAGGCGACTCGGGACGCGTACCCGCGACCTTGCGGACCGGGCCACGGAGCAGTACAAGAACCTGCTCGAAGCGATGGCGCACGCCTTCGACGAGCGCCGCGTCCGGGAGCTGGAGGTGCTGCAGCGGGCGGGATTCTGGCTCAGCGCGGCCCTGGGCGCCTTCGCGGTGCTGACGTTCATGGACTTCTTCATGAACGTCGATCAGTGGAACGTCACCGAGGTCTTCATGGAGACCACGAAGGGCAGATCCACCGGACTCAAGCCGCACACCTGGGCGATCCTCGCGGTACTGGGCGCGGGTGTCATGGGCTCCTGGGCGTACTCCGTCTGGCTGCGGCGCATGGGGTCGGCCTGGTTCCACCGCACGTTCCGCATGCTGGAGCGGTATCTGACCCTGTCGTCCACGCGGGAACTGGAACTGCTTCGCACCGGGATCACGGTCCCCGCGCTGTGGAGGTGGCCGACGACCACCTGGCGGCTGTCGTCCGTCCGCGGCCTGAGGCGGATGCGTCTCGACGCCGCGGCGTCGAGGGAGAAGAACCCGCAGGAGCACGACCACGACCAGGCGGGCGAGATCTGGCAGCAGCGTGACCAGGAACTGGCCGGCCGCTTCGCCCGGCTCTGGGACGCGGCGGCGCTCGCGGCGGAGCGTGGTTCGTGGCGCAGGCCACGGGTGCCGTATCAGGTCGAATGGAACCGATGGTGGGCCTGGCTCGCCGCGCCGTGGGTGGCGATCTGGGGCCAGTGGTGGACAAGCCGCGACCTCGCCCGGCAGCGCCGGCACATCGAGGCGCTGATCGTGCGGACGCTACTGCTGGCGGAGCGGACGCCGATGCTGCGCAGGTACCCGTTGCCGCGGCTGGCGCTCCTGCACCGGCACTGCGGGCGGTTGCCCTTCAACTGGTTCGGACACTTCGACGGGGTGTCGAGGACGGAGCTGAGGCTGGTGTTCCTGGCGGCCAGGCTCCCGATCGAGAAGGCGGACGAGATCGACAGGAAGGCGATGGAACGGATCGCCTACACCAAGGCCCTGCTCGCCGGCCGCGCCGGGGAGCAGACCGGGAAGCAGGACAGGAAAATCGTCACCGCCCGGGACCTGCTCGACTTGATCGACGACGAGCTGGCCTCCCCGCGTGGTCTCGTGTCCGGGGCGAGGAAGGTATGACCGCGGCCCTCAGCCAACGGCCCCTCGGTCAACGGTTCAGTCCGCCGCGTTCGCGGGTGATCGCGCAGCGGCGTCGATCGCCGCCACCGCGGCGGTCACCTCCTCCGGCCGGTAGTCCCAGCCCGGCACTCGAAGGTCGCCGTAGTAGGCGCGCATCCGCGCGGAGTAGCCGGTCACGGCCTCCTCGATCGGCTCGGCCAGGCAGCGCCGCAGCGCCTGATACGCCCAGGCCGGCGACAGGGGCGCGACGACCACGGCGCCGCAGGCGGTGTTCTGTTCGTCGAAGCGGTCACCCCGGAACTCCACCCGCCAGCCCGGCCAGCGTGCGTCCGCGCCGCGCGGGGCTTCGTACCCCCACACCGTGACCTGCCTGCCGGACGGGTCGACGTGCACTGCGGTGAGCGGTACCGGCACCGGGAACCGCCCCGGAGGCAGCGCCGCGGGTAGCTGGTGGAGGAGCTCGGGTCCGCGGGCGAGCAATGAGTTCAGCGGAGGCCGGCCTACCGCGTGCACGGTGACGGCCCCGCCCGCCCGTCCGACGCTGACCAGGTGGGCAGATACAGCGTCGAGACACGATACGGCGTCCACGTTCCGCCGGAGACCACGACGAACTGCCCTGGATGACCCATGCCCACGACCATGACTTTCGCGCGAAGACGTCAGGTTCTGACCTGCTCCCACCTGCGGATCGCACCGCCGACCGGCGCCGCCCTCGAAGGCTTCCGGCACGCCGCGACGAGGTCGTCGAAACGGCCGCCCGGCCCGTCCCCTCGACGACAGGCCGGGCGGCGCGGCCGCTCCGGGCGCGCTACAGGTCGAGAAGGCGCTCCAGGCCCACGGTGAGGCCGTCGAGTTCCGGCACGCGGCGTACGCCCAGCAGGACGCCCGGCGTGAACGACGCCCGGCTCATCGTGTCGTGCCGGATCGTGAGGGTCTCCCCCTCGCCGCCGAGAATGACCTCCTGGTGGGCGATCAGCCCGGCGAGCCGTACGGCGTGCACGTGGACGTCGCCCACCGTCGCGCCCCGGGCGCCGTCGAGGGCGGTGGTCGTCGCGTCGGGAGAGGGACCGAGCCCCGCCTCGTGCCGCGCCTTCGCCACCAGCTCCGCCGTACGGCGGGCGGTGCCGGAGGGGGCGTCGGCCTTGTGCGGGTGGTGCAGCTCGACGATCTCGACCGACTCGAAGTGCCTGGCCGCCTGCGCGGCGAAGTGCATCATCAGCACGGCGGCGATGCCGAAGTTGGGGGCGATCAGCGCGTTGGTCCCCGGGTTGGCGGCCAGCCAGCCCCGCACGGTCTCCAGCCGTCCGGCGTCGAAGCCCGTCGTGCCCACGACCGTATGGATCCCGTGGGAGATGCACCACTCGAGGTTGCCCATGACGACGTCGGGGTGGGTGAAGTCCACCACCACCTCGGCGCCGGTCAGGGCGTCGAGCGGGTCGTCCTTGTCGACCTCCGCCACGAGCTCCAGGTCGTCGGCCGCCTCGACGGCCTTGCACACTTCCACACCCACGCGCCCTCGGGCGCCAAGAACACCGACCTTAATCACGCGCCCAAGGCTATACGTGACGGCCGGAGCCGGGACGGCGAGGAGCGGGCCGGCGCGTCCGTCGCCGCGACGGCGGGAGGCGCCGCCGCGGCGAGAGCCGTGACGGGCGTGCGCGTGGCCGGGCCGCGACGAGCGGGCGGCCCGCATGCCGCGGGGACGCGAGAGGCCGCGCGACGCACGACGGCGCCGGCGCGGCCTCCAGCGGCACGGTCAGGCGATGGCGAAGCCGAAGTCCTTGTCGGAGTAGGGCCCGATCACCGCGAGCGTCAGCGGCCGGTTGAGGATGTCCTCGGCGATCGCGGCGATCTCTTCGGGGGTGACCCCCTCGATCCGCGCGAGCACCTCGTCGACCGTCATGAGGCGCTCGTACACGAGCTCGCTCTTGCCGATCCTGGACATGCGCGATCCGGTGTCCTCCAGGCCGAGAACCAGTCCGCCGCGCATCTGGCCCTTGCCGCGGGCGATCTCCTCGGAGGAGATGCCCTCGGCCACGACCCTGGCCACCTCGTCGCGGCAGATCTTGAGCACGTCGTCCACCTTCGAGGGCAGGCAGCCCACGTAGATGCCGAACTGCCCGGTGTCGGCGTACTGGGAGGTGTAGCTGTAGGCGCTGTAGGCCAGGCCACGCTTCTCCCGGATCTCCTGGAACAGGCGCGACGACATGCCGCCGCCGAGCGCCGCGTTCAGGACGCCGAGGGCGAAGCGCCGGTCGTCGTTGCGGTCGACGGCGGTCATGCCCAGCACCAGGTTGGCCTGCTCGGTGGGCCGGTCGAGCACCCGGACACCGCTGCGGACGTCCACGCCGGGACCGCCGAGACGCGGGGGCGCGGGCGCGGCGGAGCCGCCCAGGGCGCCCGCCCGCTCGTACGCCGCCGCGACCAGCGCGACCACCCGCTCGTGGTCGATGTTGCCCGCCACCGACACGACCGTGCGAGGCGGGACGTAGAACCGCTGGTAGTACTCGTGGATGCGGTCACGGGTGAGCGCGTTGATCGACTCCTCGTTGCCGAGGATCGGGCGGCCCACCGGCGTGTCGCCGTACAGCTCGGCGGAGAACTGCTCGTGCACCACGTCCGAGGGATCGTCGTCGTGCATGGCGATCTCCTCCAGGATCACGCCGCGCTCCGACTCCACGTCCTCCTCGGTGATCAGCGAGGAGGTCACCACGTCGGCGAGCACGTCGATCGCCAGCGGCAGGTCCTCGTCGAGCACCCGGGCGTAGTAGCAGGTGTACTCCTTGGCGGTGAACGCGTTGATCTCACCGCCGATGCCCTCGATGGACGCCGAGATCTCCATGGCGTCGCGCGTGGGCGTGCCCTTGAAGAGCAGGTGCTCCAGGAAGTGGGTGGCCCCCATGTGCTCGGGGGCCTCGTCACGCGAACCGATGCCCACCCACAGGCCGACCGCCACGCTGCGCACGGTCGGCATCGTCTCGGTCACGACCCGGAGGCCGCCGGGAAGGACGGTGCGGCGGATGACCCCCGCACCGTCCTTGCCCGGGAACAGCGTCTCGGTCGTCACGAGTTGCGCTCGTCACGTCCGCCACGGGTGCGGCTGCGGCTGCGGCGCGGCGTCCGCGGCTGCTCCTCCTCCGCCGCCGGAGCGTCGGCGGCCTCGGCCGGAGCGGGCGGAGCCTCGCCGTTCTCGGCCGCGGCCTCCTTCTCGGCGGCCTCCTTCTCGACCACCTCGACCGGCACCAGGGAGAGCTTGCCGCGCGAGTCGATCTCGGCGATCTCCACCTGGATCTTCTCGCCGACGTTCATGACGTCCTCGACGTTCTCGATCCGCCGGCCGCCGTGCAGCTTGCGGATCTGCGAGACGTGCAGCAGGCCGTCCTTGCCCGGCAGCAGCGAGACGAACGCGCCGAAGGCGGCGATCTTGACGACCGTGCCCAGGTAACGCTCGCCGACCTCCGGCATGTGCGGGTTCGCGATGCCGTTGATCAGCGTACGGGCGGCCTCGGCGGACGGGCCGTCGGTGGCGCCGATGTAGATCGTGCCGTCGTCCTCGATGGTGATCTCGGCGCCCGTGTCGTCCTGGATCTGGTTGATCATCTTGCCCTTGGGGCCGATGACCTCGCCGATCTTGTCGACCGGCACCTTGATCGTGATGATGCGCGGCGCGGTCGGGTTCATCTCCGCCGGAGAGTCGATGGCCTCCTGCATCACGTCGAGGATCGCCAGCCGGGCGCCGCGCGCCTGCTTCAGCGCGGCGGCGAGCACGTGGGCCGGGATGCCGTCCAGCTTGGTGTCGAGCTGGAGCGCGGTGATCAGGTCCTTGGTGCCGGCGACCTTGAAGTCCATGTCGCCCATCGCGTCCTCGGCGCCGAGGATGTCGGTCAGCGTGACGTAGGTGTCACCCTCGCCGATGAGGCCCATCGCGATGCCGGCGACCATCTCCTTGAGCGGCACGCCCGCGTCGAGCAGGGCCATCGTGGAGGCGCAGACCGACCCCATGGAGGTCGAGCCGTTCGACCCGAGCGCCTCCGACACCTGCCGGATGGCGTACGGGAACTCCTCGCGCGACGGCAGCACCGGGATCAGCGCCCGCTCGGCCAGCGCGCCGTGGCCGATCTCGCGGCGCTTCGGCGAGCCCACGCGGCCCGTCTCGCCGGTGGAGTACGGCGGGAAGTTGTAGTTGTGCATGTAGCGCTTGGTCCGCTCAGGGTTGAGCGTGTCGATCATCTGCTCCATGCGCAGCATGTTCAGCGTCGTGATGCCGAGGATCTGCGTCTCACCCCGCTCGAACAGGGCCGACCCGTGCACCCGCGGCACCACGTGGACCTCGGCGTTGAGCTGCCGGATGTCCTTCGGGCCACGGCCGTCGATGCGGACGCCCTCGCTGATGACGCGCTCGCGCATCAGCTTCTTGGTGAGCGACCGGAACGCGGCGCCGATCTCCTTCTCGCGGCCCTCGAAGTCCGGCAGCAGCTTCTCGGCCGCCAGCAGCTTGACGCGGTCGATCTCAAGCTCGCGCTCCTGCTTGCCGGCGATCGTCAGCGCGGAGGCGAGCTCGCTCTTGACGGCGGCGGCCACGGCCTCCAGGGCGTCGTCCTGGTAGTCGAGGAAGATCGGGTACTCGGCGGTCGGCTTGGCCGCGACCTCGGCCAGCTTCGACTGCGCCTCGCAGAGCACCTTGATGAACGGCTTGGCGGCCTCCAGGCCCTGGGCCACGGCCTCCTCGGTCGGGGCCACCGCGCCCTCGGCGACCAGCTTGAGCGTGTCGCGGGTCGACTCGGCCTCGACCATCATGATCGCGACGTCGCCGTCGGCCAGGACGCGCCCGGCGACGACCATGTCGAACGTGGCGCGCTCGAGCTCGGTGTGGGTCGGGAACGCCACCCACTGGCCGTCGATCAGCGCGACGCGGACGCCACCGATCGGGCCGGAGAACGGCAGCCCGGCGAGCTGCGTGGACATGCTCGCGGCGTTGATCGCGATCACGTCGTACAGGTGCTCGGGGTGCAGGGCCATGACCGTCGCGACGATCTGGATCTCGTTGCGCAGGCCCTTCACGAACGACGGGCGCAGCGGCCGGTCGATGAGGCGGCAGGTGAGGATCGCGTCCTCGGACGGCCTGCCCTCCCGGCGGAAGAACGAGCCGGGAATGCGGCCGGCCGCGTACATCCGCTCCTCGACGTCGACCGTGAGCGGGAAGAAGTCCAGGTTCTCCTTGGGATGCTTCGACGCGGTGGTCGCGGACAGGATCATCGTCTCGTCGTCCAGGTACGCGACGGCGCTTCCCGCCGCCTGCCGGGCGAGCCGCCCGGTCTCGAACCTGATCGTGCGCGTGCCGAAGGGACCGTTGTCGATGACGGCCTCTGTGCTGTGGACACCCTCCACGGGGGACCTCCTCTTTCGGGTCGGTCTCCCGCGTCCTCGGTTGCCGGGCTCCCCGTTCAGGTGCAGTGCCGGTCTTCGATCGAAGCGCCCGGTCCGTACAAACGGCTGTCGCCGTGCCGACCGGGGGCCACTACCGAGGACCGGCCCTCTCACGCCGCGGGATCGCGCTGCGGCTTGCTTGCGGACGCGGGGCAGTTGGTCTCGGCTATTCAGTTGTTCACTCAGGCCATTGTGGCCCGTTATGGAAAAGGAGCGGCGAAGAATCGCCGCTCCTTCCTCACCTTATCGGCGAAGGCCCAGCCGCTCAATGAGGGAGCGGTAACGGGTGATGTCCTTGGCCTGCAGGTACTTCAGCAGCCGGCGACGGCGGCCCACCAGCAGAAGCAGACCACGACGGCTGTGGTGGTCGTGCTTGTGCGTCTTCAGGTGCTCGGTGAGGTCGCTGATCCGCTTGCTCAGAAGCGCGATCTGGACCTCCGGCGACCCGGTGTCACCCTCGCTGGTGCCGTACTCGCCGATGATGGACTTGGTGGTAGCGGCGTCAAGCGACACTGCTTCTCCGTTCTGGTGAAATGGCACGCGCAACGTTTCCCAGCCCGCGAACGACCGTGCGTGCCTACAGTCGCCGTGACAGGACAGCCGGGTGGCTAACGCCACCTGAACATGGCTGACATACAATCCTACCAGCCCGTAGGACACACCGCGTCACGCCGGCCCTTCAGGACGTGAGCTCCCGGGCCCGGGCCACGTCGGCGTGCATCTGCTCGATCAGCGCCTCGATCGAGTCGAACCGCAGCGTGTCGCGCAGCCGCTCGCCGAAGTCCACCGCCACGTGCGCGCCGTACAGGTCCAGGTCGTCGCGGTCCAGCGCGTACGCCTCGACCGTGCGCTCCACTCCGTCGAACGTGGGGTTGGTCCCGATCGAGATCGCGGCCGGCCAGCGCTCTCCCTCGTACGGCGAGGGGCTCTGCACGCACTGCAGCCACCCGGCGTAGACGCCCTCGGCGGGGATTGCCGTGTGCTGCGGCGACTCGACGTTGGCGGTGGGGAAGCCGAGCGCCCGGCCGCGCTGGTGACCGCGGACCACCACGCCCTCCACCCGGTGCGGGCGGTCCAGCAGGGCGGCCGCGCCCGCGACGTCGCCGGTGGCCAGCCGCTCCCGGATCAACGTGGAGGAGATGGCGTCGCCGTCGCTGACCAGAGGCACTCCCTCGGCCGTGAAGTCGTATTTCTCCCCCAGCGTCCGCAGCGTCTCCAGATCGCCCGACGCCTTGTGGCCGAAGCGGAAGTTCTCCCCCACCACGACCCCCGCGGCGTGCAGCCGGTCGACCAGAGCCGTCTGGACGAACTCGTCCGGCGACATCCGGGAGAACTCCAGCGTGAACGGCAGCACGCACACCGCGTCCACGCCGAGCGCGAAGAGCAGCTCGGCCCGGCGGGCGGTGGTGGTGAGCCGCGGCGGGTGGCTCCCGGGCCGTACGACCTCGTCGGGGTGCGGGTCGAAGGTGACGGCCACGGCCGGCAGCCCCAGATCGCGGGCCATGTCCACCGCGCGGGCCACCATCCGCTGGTGACCGAGATGCACGCCGTCGAACACACCGATCGTGACGACGGACCTGCCCCAGTCCTGGGGGACCTCGTCCAGCCCGTGCCAGCTCTGCACCTCGACCTCGCTTCTGTGTTCATCTGCCGCGTCTCCGGCACGGCGCCTGAGTCGCCTCGCGTGGGAAGCGCGCAGTAGACAAGACTGCCATGCCCCAGGGGGTGCCGGGGAACCAGGGTGCCGGGGAACCAGCCCCGGCGTCAGGAGGCGAAGACGACCAGGGGCCGGGCCGTCCCGCCGCGCTCCTCGGCGAGCGCGAGCAGCGCTCCGTCCGGCCCGAAGACGCCGATCGGGCCGGGCCCGAGCCCCGCCGCGCGCAGCCTGCCGCCGTGCGCGACCAGCCGCGCCTCGTCCTCGCCCACGTCCCTGCGGGGGAAGGCCGCCGCCACCGCGTCGGCCATGGGCATGATCACGCACTCCCGGGCGAGGTCCTCGATCGTGCGGGCCGCCTCGATGCCGTACGGCCCGACCCGGGTGCGGCGCAGCCGGGTGAGGTGGCCGCCGACGCCGAGCGACGCGCCGAGGTCGCGAGCCAGCGCCCGGATGTAGGTGCCGCTGGAGCAGGTGATCACGGCGTCCAGGTCCACCGTCTCCGGGGTCCGCCTGATCTCCCCGGCCTCGAACGCGTGGATCGTGACCGGCCGGGCGGCCAGCTCGACCTCCTCGCCGGCGCGGGCCCGCTTGTAGGCCCGCTGACCGTCCACCTTGATGGCGCTCACCTGCGGCGGGACCTGCATGATCTCGCCGGTGAGCGCGGCGACGCCCTTGCGCACCTGCTCGTCGGTCACGTGCCCCGCCGGGGTGGTGGCGATCACCTCGCCCTCGGCGTCGTCGGTGTTCGTCGTCACGCCGAGGCGGATCGTCGCCTCGTAGACCTTCTCGGTCAGCGCGAGGTGTCCGAGGAGGCGGGTCGCCTTCTCCACCCCGATCACCAGCACGCCGGTGGCCATCGGGTCGAGCGTGCCCGCGTGGCCGACCTTGCGGGTGCCCGCGACGCCGCGCATCTTGCCCACCACGTCGTGCGACGTCCAGTCGGACGGCTTGTCCACGATGATCAGACCGCTCGGCGGAGGAGTTCTTCTGGGCTGTGTCCTTCTTGGCTGGGCCGGGCTCACGGCCGGCTCCCTTCCGGGGCGAGGTGGGGACGCAGGGCGGCCAGCGTGTCCGCCGCCGACAGCGCCGAGGAGAATCCGGCGGCACGCGGGTGGCCGCCGCCGCCGAGCGCGGCGCAGGCCCGCGCCACGTCCACCGCGCCCTTCGATCGGGTCGAGACGTTCCAGCCGCCCTCGTCGTCCTCCTTGAGGACGACCGCGACCTCCGCCTCGTCGACCCGGCGCACGACGTCGATCATGCCTTCCACCTCGTCGTACGGCAGGCCCTCCGCGGCGCGGTCGGCGCGGCTCACGTAGGTCCACACCAGCCCGAGGCCGCCCGCGGCGTCCGGCTCCAGAGCGGCCCGCCCGAGCGCCGTGCCGAGCACCCGCAGGTACGCGAACGGCGAGCGGTCCCACAGCTCCCTGGCGATCTCCTCAGGGCGCAGTCCCGTGGCCAGCAACCGCCCGGCCATGGCGTGGGCGGCCGGAGTGGTGATGGAGTGCCGGAAGGAGCCGGTGTCGGTCACCAGGCCGGCGTACAGGCAGGTGGCGACCTCCCGGTCCACCGTGAGCCCGAGCCGGCGGATGAGCTCCTCGACGACCATCGTGGTCGAGGCCGCCGTGGGGTCCACGAGGTGGACCGTCCCGAAGCGGGTGTTCGACACGTGGTGGTCGATCACGACGAGTTCGCCGGCCTTGCCCGCGTGGGGCGCGAGCAGGCCCAGCCGCTCCATCGTGGAGGCGTCGAAGGTGACCATCAGGGCGGGCTCGGCGGGGTAGGCCGACGGCTCCGCCAGCAGCCGCTGCCCGGGTAGGAACCGCAGCAGCCGGGGCACCGCGAAGGCCTGATCGCCGAAGGACGCCACGACCTTCTTCCCGGTGCGCGCGAGCGCCAGCCCCAGACCGAGCATCGAGCCGAGGGCGTCCCCGTCCGGGGACACGTGGCAGGCCAGGGCCAGGGAGCCGGCGGCGTCGATCAGATCGGCCGCCCGCCGCCAGTCCGTCTCGCCGATCGCCGTCTCGTCGATCGCGGTCACCGTGCGGGGCGTCCCGCCCGGCCGGAGGGCTCGTCCTCGCCCTCCTCCTCGGCCGCCTCGGCGTCGAGGTCCTCCTCGAAGCGGTAGGGGTCGGCGTCCCCGGCGAACTTCGCGCCCTCCGCCTGGCGGGCGACCTCGGCGTCCTTGGCCTTGGCGAGCGCGAACAGGTCGTCCATGTGACGCGCGTTGTCGGGGAGGGGGTCGTGCACGAACGTGAGACCGGGGGTGTGCCGCAGGCCGGTCTGGCGGCCGACCTCGGACCGGATGATGCCCTTCGCGCTCTCCAGGGCGGCGGCCGTGTCGGCCCGCTCCGCCTCGGAGCCGAACACCGTGTAGTAGACGGTCGCGTCGCTCAGGTCCGCGGTGACCTTCGCGTCGGTCACCGTCACGAACCCCAGCCGCGGATCCTTGATCCGCCGCTCCAGCATCTCCGCGACCACCTGCTGGATGCGGTCGGCCAGCTTTCTGGCACGCGCTGCGTCCATGCTCACGCTCCCTCGTATCTGTACGGCTGACGCGCGGGCCGGGCCGTCTATTCCTCGTGGTCGTTGAAGAGCCGCCGTCGCGCGGACAGCAACTCGATCTCGGGGTGGTAGGCGACCAGGCGTTCGCAGGCGTCCAGCACCTCGTCGCAGTTGGCCGCGGACGCCGACACGACGGCCACGCCGATCTCGGCGCGCCGGTGAAGGTCGAGATGCCCCGCCTCCGCGACGGCGATGGCGGGGTACTTGCGCTGGATCTCGGCGATGAGCGGCCGGACCAGCGAGCGCTTCTGCTTCAGCGAACGGACGTCGCCCAGCAGGATGTCCAGAGTAAGAGCACCGATGAACATGGGTTGTCACCACGTCCCGAACGCCGGGCCGCCGCCCCCGCACGTGGCGGAGGCGGCGGCACGATGCGTCAGACGCGCGGCTTCTCCTGCATCTCGAACGTCTCGATGACGTCGTCGATCTTGATGTCGCTGTAGCCGACACCGATACCGCACTCGAAGCCCTCGCGGACCTCGGTCGCGTCGTCCTTGAAGCGGCGCAGCGACGAGACGGTGAGGTTGTCGGCCACCACGACGCCGTCGCGGATGAGCCGGGCCTTGCTGTTGCGGGTGATCACGCCCGAGCGGACGATCGAACCGGCGACATTGCCGATCTTCGGAACCTTGAAGACCTCGCGGATCTCCGCGGTGCCGGTCCTGACCTCCTCGAACTCCGGCTTGAGCATGCCCTTGAGGGCCGCCTCGATCTCCTCGATCGCCTGGTAGATGACCGAGTAGTACCGGATGTCCACGCCCTCGCGCTCGGCCAGGTCCCGCGCCCGCACCTCGGGCCGGACGTTGAAGCCGATGATGACGGCGTTGTCGTCGCCCATCGCCAGGTTGACGTCGTGCTCGGTGATGGCGCCGACCGCGCGGTGGAGCACCCGCAGGCGCACCTCGTCGCCGACGTCGATCTTGAGCAGCGCGTCCTCCAGGGCCTCGACGGAACCGGAGACGTCACCCTTGATGATGAGCTTGAGCTCGTCGACCTGACCCTTCTCGAGGTCCTTGAACAGCTCCTCGAGAGTGCGGCGGCGGCCGGACTTCGCCATGTCGGCGATCCGCTGCCTGGCCGCCCGCTGCTGGGCGATCTGGCGGGCCATCCGGTCGTCGGTGACGACGATGAAGTTGTCACCGGCGCGCGGGACGGCCGTCAGACCGAGGACCAGGACCGGACGCGACGGGTCGGCCTCTTCGACCGTCTCGCCGTTGTCGTCCAGCATGGCGCGGACGCGGCCGAACGCCTCACCACAGACGATCGAGTCGCCCACCCGGAGCGTGCCGCGCTGTACGAGCACGGTCGCGACCGGGCCGCGGCCCTTGTCGAGGTGCGCCTCGATCGCGAGGCCCTGGGCGTCCATTTCCGGGTTGGCCCGCAGGTCCAGCTCGGCGTCGGCGGTCAGCAGGATGGCCTCGAGCAGGTTGTCGATGCCCAGGCTCTGCTTGGCGGAGATGTCGACGAACAGGGTGGAACCACCGAACTCCTCGGCCACCAGGCCGTACTCGGTGAGCTGGGCCCGCACCTTGGTCGGGTCCGCGCCCTCCTTGTCGATCTTGTTGACCGCCACCACGACCGGGACGTTCGCCGCCTGGGCGTGGTTGAGCGCCTCGATGGTCTGCGGCTTCACACCGTCGTCGGCCGCGACCACCAGCACCGCGATGTCGGTGGCCTGCGCACCGCGGGCACGCATGGCGGTGAACGCCTCGTGACCCGGGGTGTCGATGAAGGTGATCTTCCGCGGCTCACCCTCGTGCGTCGTGCCCACCTGGTAGGCGCCGATGTGCTGGGTGATGCCGCCGGCCTCGCGGGCCACCACGTTGGTGTGGCGGATCGCGTCGAGCAGCTTCGTCTTACCGTGGTCGACGTGACCCATGACGGTCACGACCGGCGGACGCGGCGCGAGGTCGGCCTCGTCGCCCTCGTCCTCGCCGAACTCGATCTTGAAGGACTCGAGGAGCTCGCGGTCCTCCTCCTCCGGGCTGACGACCTGGACGTCGTAGTCCAGTTCGGCGCCGAGCAGCTGCAGGGTCTCCTCGTTGACCGACTGCGTCGCCGTCACCATCTCGCCGAGGTGCAGCATGATCTGCACCAGCGACGCGGGGTTGGCGCCGATCCGGTCGGCGAAGTCCGACAGGGACGCGCCCCGCGGAAGACGGATGGTCTGCCCACCGCCGCGCGGAACCTGCACGCCACCGATCGCCGGGGCCTGCATGTTGTCGAACTCCTGGCGCCTCTGGCGCTTGGACTTGCGGCCACGGGTCGGACGGCCGCCAGGACGCCCGAACGCGCCCGCCGTGCCGCCACCGCGACCACGGCCGCCGCCGCCACCCGGACGGCCGGCGAAGCCGC
>NZ_JBFAOO010000034.1:0-52789 GCF_040675265.1 Microbispora sp. NPDC049633 | reverse complement strand
ATCGACGGCTGCCCCCTGCCCGCCACCAAATGCCAGATCGACCACGCCGACAACTGGAGCACCGGCGGCCTGACCGACCTCAAACTCCTCGGCCCCGCCTGCCAGTTCCACAACCGCGACCGCTACCAACACCCCGACCACTACACCCGCCGCAAGGCCGGCACAGACCGCTGGGCCTTCACCTACCACCGCCAGGAGGGGGCCCGGCCGCTGCGGGTCTGATATTGAGCGGGCTGGCTTGATCGGGGCTGGAGGGAGCGGAGCGGAAGGGAGCGAGGACCGCAGCGAAGGTCCAGCGAAGCGGACTTCGCGAGGACCGGAGGTTCCTTCCGGCGCAGTGACCGACTTGGCCAAGCACCGCGGCAGTGACTACCGCGGCCAAGCCTCATGGCACGGCCTGAACCCGGTCAAGCACCGTGACGGTGACGCCCCCGCTCAGAGGCTCCCGGCAGTCACCACTCGGCGGAGACGCGTGGACAGCCCACGATCAGGTGTCGAGGCGGTGGTCGCTGACGAGGATGCCGTCCTCGTCGCTGTAGAGCCACTCCCCCGGAGCGAAGGTCACGTCCCCGAAGGTCACCGGGACGTCGACCTCTCCGAGGCCGGTCTTGGCGCTTCTGCGGGGGTTGGAGCCGAGCGCCTTGAGGCCGAGGTCGAGCCCGGCAAGGGCGGCCGTGTCCCGGACGGCGCCGTTGATCACTACGGCGGCCCAGCCGTTCTTCACGGCCGAGGCCGCGATCATGTCGCCGAGCAGCGCGGTACGCAGCGAAGCCCCGCCGTCGACCACCAGCACGCGCCCTCCGCCCGGCGTCGCGAGCACCTGCTTGACGAGCGCGTTGTCCTCCAGGCATCGGACCGTCGAGATCTGTCCGAAGAACCGCGTGCGGGCGCCGTACGAGCGGAACTGGGTGACGCAACTGCGCAGCGCGTCGCCGTGGGCGTCGTAGAGATCGGCGGTCGCGAAGCTCATGCCGGCATTCTGTCAGGGCCGCCCGGCATGGCCCCGCCGCCCCGCCGCCCCGCCCGGAGCGCCAGCCCGTCAGGAGAGCGTACGGCTCTCGCCGACGGCGAGGTCCCACAGGTCGGCGGGGTCGAGGCCGCGGGACTCCCACACGGCGCGAGCCTCGCGTACGGGTTCCAGCAGCGGCTCGCCCGACAGCACGAACGTGCCCCAGTGCATGGTGGCCATCCGCCGCGCGCCCACGTCGAGGCACCCCTGCACGGCCTGGGCGGGATCGACGTGCGAGACCTTCATGAACCAGCGCGGCTCGTAGGCCCCGACCGGCATGAGGGCGAGGTCGATGCCCGGGTAACGCTCGCCGATCTGGGCGAACCGCTCCCCGTAGGCCGTGTCGCCGGCGAAGTAGATCCGCTGATCGCGGGAGGTGAGCACCCATCCGCCCCACAGGGTGCGGCAGGTGTCCCACAGCGTGCGGCGGCTCCAGTGGTGGGCCGGGACGAAGTCGAACGTCACGTCGCCGAGGCGGGCCGACTCCCACCAGTCCAGTTCGGTCACGTCGCGGAAGCCGCGCCGCCGGAACCATCCAGCGAGCCTGGCCGGCACGAAGACCGCCGTGTCCCTCGGCAGGCGGCGGATCGTCGGCGCGTCCAGATGGTCGTAGTGGTTGTGACTGATCACGATCGCGTCGACCTTGGGCAGGTCGGACCAGGCGACGCCGGGAGGGGTCAGCCGCTGGCGCACGCCGGGGATCTTGCGGGACCACACCGGGTCGGTCAGCACGGTCAGCTCGCCGATCTGGAGGACGAACGTCGCGTGGCCGACCCAGGTCACCACGGTCTCGGTCGCGGCGGCGCGGGGCAGGCCGACGCGGTGGACGGGAATCTGGTCGCTGTCGCCGATGTCGGGCCGCAGTTGCCCGTGCCACATGACGCTCGTGACCTCGCGGAAGTCCGGGAGAGGGGCGGTCAGCCTGTCGGCGAAGCTGGACGGCCACCGGCGGGGTCCCGTCGGCACGGTCGGCACGGTCGGCGCCGGCGGCGCTACCGGAACGGAGGGAACGGGAGAAACGGGAGAAACCGAAGAAACGGGGACCTCAGGGCTTTCCGGTTGGATCGTTTGCGACATGGGGAACTCCCTTCCGCTCTCCATGATCCCCACAGGACCGGAAATATTCCTCCTACGACCGGCCGATTCCGCGCACGTCGCCTCCGCCCTCAGACGGAACGCGATCTCCTCCACCGTGGACGCACCCGGGGATAACCGCCGTCGTCGAGACCGGCCATCCGCTCGAAGAGGTTCCACGAGGCCGGGTGGCCGCAGACGGCGTACGAGACGGCCGAGGCGAGCACGTACAGCACGAGCATGGGCAGGCCGACGCAGAACGCGTACTGGGTGGCGTGACGGGACTCGTGGTCGAGCAGGCAGCCGGTGAGATAACCCTCCGCGTGCTTGGTGAGGATCACGTTGCCCACGGTGAACGCCCCCGCGACGGGAAAGGGGATGCGGTAGCCGTGGGCGTAGACGAGGCCGCGCTCCCCTCTGCGGGTGCGGGCTCCGCCGATCCGCGCGATCAGCAGCCCGAGAGGCGTGGAGAGGTTGACGTAGTTGATGACCTGCCGGACCCGGTGCGACCGTCGCATGTCCCCAGCATCGGCGACCGGTCCCACCTGAACAAGCTCACGCGCGGCCGTACGACTTGAGCAGCCACGAACCGGTGGAGCGGGTGACGACAACGGCCGCCGCGACCGCGACGGCCCCGCCGTACAGGTACCAGTAGCCGGCCGAGTTGCCCGCGACGGCGAGGTCTCCCGCCGGCTGCGGCGTGGCCAGCACGAACGACACGAGGAGCCAGCCGACGGCGGGGACGAGCGCGGCCAGCTTGCCGCCCATCAGCCTGCCCATGGCGTACGGCACGGCGAACAGCACCGCCAGCCAGGCGATCGCGGCGACCGGCACCTGCCCGACGTACCACGCGTGCTGGAAGCCGCCGACGACGCCGAGCACCACGCCCAGCAGGAAGAGCACGCCGTACGCCGCGCCGGTCACGACCCCGGCCAGCAGGCCGGGGGTGTCCTCGGTGGGTTCGGCGCCGAACTGCGCCTCCTGGGTCATACCGCCCAACTTAGCCGACAACTCAGCCGACATCTCAGGCGGCGACTCAGCCGATGCCGGCGAACAGGTCGGTCTCCCGGTTGTACGGCTCGCCGAGGCCGCCGACCTCGGGCGGAGCGCCGATGCCGGGCCGGCCGGGAACCCCCGCGCGCAGGATGAAGTGCTCGACCCCGAGGGCCTGCTGGCCGACGTTGTTGGACAGCGCGAACCACGGCGCGTCCACGGCGATCTGCGTCGCGTGCGCCCGCATCGCGTCGAGCTTGGCCTCCACGTACGGCCGCGCGTCGATCTCCGTCGTGACGTCCTCGTCCGCGCATCCCGGCATGTCGTCGGCGGACTCCGGCACCCAGAAGTCGACGGCGGCCTCGCGCATGGTCTCCATAGTCCGCAGCAGCACCGACTTCGGCATGGCGGTGAGGTAGAACTTGGCGATCCGCCACGGCTCCCCCCCGGGGAACGCGGGGTCCGCGGCCAGCTCGAAGGCCCGCCAGGCGACGCGGTGCGCCTGGATGTGGTCGGGATGGCCGTAGAAGCCGTTCTCGTCGTAGGTGACGAGGACCTGGGGCCTGACCTCGCGGATCACCGTGACCAGCTCGCCGGCCGCCTCGTCGAGGTCGGCCTGCCAGAAGCAGCCGGGACGGTCGTTGGTCGCCGCGCCCATCATGCCCGAGTCGCGCCAGCGGCCGGCCCCGCCCAGGAACCGGTGGTCGGTGACGCCGAGCGCCTTGCACGCGGAGGCCAGCTCGCCGACGCGGTACTGGCCGAGGGTGTCGTCCCTGTCGGCCGCGTGATGGGCGAGCTCCGCGGGGATGACCTCGCCCTCCTCCCCCAGGGTGCAGGTCACGAGCGTCACGTGCGCGCCCTCGGCGGCGTACTTGGCCATGGTCGCCCCGGTGCCGATCGTCTCGTCGTCGGGGTGGGCGTGCACGAGCAGCAAGCGACGGTCAGTCATGCCTCCGAGGGTAGTGCCCTTGTGCTGGCAGTATGAGGAGCTATGACGGAGAGCTTCCCACGGTTGCATGCCAGGACCCGGCGCTTCACCCTCGGGGTGCCGCGCAACTTCACGATCTCCCCTGACGGCGGTCGGGTGATCTTCCTCAGGACGAGGTCGGGCACCGATCCGGTCACCTGCCTGTGGGAGCTGGACGTCGCGTCCGGAGCCGAGCGGCTCGTCGTCGACCCCCTCGCCCTCGGCGCCGCGGACGAGGACCTGCCGCCGGAGGAGCGCGCCCGCCGCGAGCGGTCGCGTGAGTCGGCGGGCGGCGTGGTGGGGTACGCCACGGACCGGGAGGTCCGGCAGGCCGTCTTCGCGCTGTCGGGCGACCTCTACCTGACCGACCTCGCCTCCGGCGAGTCGCGGCGGCTCCCGGCGGCCGGGCCGGTCATCGACCCCCGGCTCGACGCCACCGGCGCGCGGGTCGCGTACGTCACGGGCGGCGCCCTGCACGTGCTGGAAATCGCTACCGGAGCCGACACGGCGCTCGCCGAGCCGGAGGGCGACCTGGTCACCTACGGCCTCGCGGAGTTCGTCGCGGCCGAGGAGATGGATCGGATGCGCGGCTACTGGTGGTCGCCGTCCGGGGACCGGCTGCTGGTGTCCCGCGTGGACGAGTCGCCGGTGGCCCTGTGGCACATCGCCGACCCGGCCAACCCCGGCCGTCAGCCCGTCCCGCAGCGCTATCCCGCCGCCGGCACGGCCAACGCCGAGGTCACGCTGCACGTCATCGGGCTGGACGGCGCGCGTACGGCGGTGCCGTTCGAGCAGGAGTACCTGGTGACGGCGGCCTGGGACGCCCACGGTCTCGCGATCGTGACGCTCTCACGCGACCAGCGGACCATGCGCCTGCTGTCCGTCGACCCCGGCACAGGTGAGACGGCGCTCCTGCGCGAGGACACCGACCCCGCCTGGGTGGACATCGTCACCGGTGTCCCGGCCCGCCTGTCGGACGGCACCCTCGTCTGGGTCGCCGACTCCGACGGCGGTCACCGCCTCGTGGTCGGCGACAAGCCGGTCACCCCGCCGTCGCTGCAGGTCCGGGCGGTGCTCGACGTCGACGGCGACACCGTGCTCTTCTCCGCGAACGGCGACCCCAGCGAGGTCCACCTGTGGACGTACTCGGCGGGCACCATCAGCCCGGTGACCACCGAGCCGGGCGTCCACTCCGGCCGCCGCGCGGGCGGCGTGACGCTCGTGGCCCGGCAGAGCCTCGACACCGAGGGCACGACGGTGACCATCGGTTCGGTGTCCGTCAAGTCCCTCGCCGAGCGCCCCGGGCTGGAGCCGCGCGTGTCGCTCGTCCGCGCGGGCTCGCGCGAGCTGTCCACGGCGGTCCTGCTGCCCTCGTGGCACGTGCCCGGCTCCGGCCCGCTGCCCGTTCTGATGGACCCGTACGGCGGGCCGCACGGTCAGCGGGTGCTGTCGGCCCGGCGGGTGTTCCTGGAGTCCCAGTGGTGGGCCGAGCAGGGCTTCGCGGTCGTGGTGGCCGATGGGCGCGGCACCCCCGGGCGCGGCCCGGCCTTCGAGCGTGAGATGCTGCACGACTTCACGATCTCCCTGCAGGACCAGGTGGACGCCCTGCAGGGCGTGGCGGCCCTGCACCCCGGCGACCTCGACCTGTCGCGGGTGGCGATCCGCGGCTGGTCGTTCGGCGGTTATCTGGCCGCGCTCGCGGTGCTGCGCCGCCCGGACGTGTTCCACGCCGCCGTCGCGGGGGCGCCGGTCACCGACTGGCGGCTGTACGACACCTGCTACACCGAGCGCTACCTCGGCCACCCGGACGAGGGGCACTACGAGAGGTCGTCCCTCCTCGGTGATGCCGAGAAGCTGGAGCGCCCGCTGCTGCTGATCCATGGCCTGGCGGACGACAACGTGGTCGCCGCGCACACGCTGCGGCTGTCGTCTGCCCTGCTCGCGGCCGGCCGGCCGCACACCGTCCTCCCCCTGTCGGGCGTCACCCACATGACGCCGCAGGAGGTCGTCGCCGAGAACCTGCTGCTCCTGCAGCTCGACTTCCTCAAGAAGTCGCTGAACATCACCGGGTGAACTACCGGGCGGTGCCGTGCCAGCTGTCCCACAGCGCGGCATAGGCGCCGCCCGCCGCCACCAGCTCGTCGTGCGAGCCCAGCTCGCTGATCCGGCCGTCCTCCACCACGGCCACCCGGTCGGCGTCGTGCGCCGTGTACAGCCGGTGCGCGATGGCGATCACGGTACGGCCCTCCAGCACGGCCGCGAGCGACCGCTCCAGGTTGCGGGCGGCCCGCGGGTCGATCAGGGACGTGGCCTCGTCCAGCACGAGCGTGTGCGGGTCGGCCAGCACCAGCCGGGCGAGCGCGAGCTGCTGCGCCTGGGCCGGGGAGATCGCCGTGCCGCCGGAGCCGACGACGGTGTCCAGGGCGCCGTCGAGGGCGGCCACCCAGTCCCAGGCTTCCACGGCCTCCAGCGACCGGCGCACCTGCGCGTCGGAGGCGTCCGGCCGTGCGATGAGGAGGTTGTCGCGCAGCGTGCCGCGGAAGACGTGGTGCTCCTGGGTGACCAGGGCGACGTGCCCGCGCAGCTCGTCGAGCGGCAGCTCGACCAGCGGCACCCCGCCGACCGTGACCGACCCGCTCCCCGGCGCGTGCACCCCGGCGATGAGGCGGCCCAGCGTCGACTTGCCCGCCCCTGACGGCCCGACCATCGCCAGCCGTTCTCCCGGGCGTACGTCGAGGTCGATGCCGTGCAGCACGTCGTGGCCCGCGCGGTAGGCGTAGCGCACGCCGCTGACCTTCAGCTCCTCCCCCACCGGCCGGGCGTCGCCCGCGTTACGGTCGTCGCGGACGTTGGCCACGCCCAGCAGGCGGGCCATCGAGGCCCCGCCGACCTGGAGCTCGTCCACCCATGACAGCAGCCGGTCGAGCGGGTCGATGAGCTGCTGGACGTAGAGCGTGGCCGTCGTCACCTGGGCCACCGTCACCCAGCCCTCGATGGAGAACAGCCCGCCGAGGAACAGGGTCGCCACGACCGGGATCACGTAGCCGAACTCGACCGCCGGGAACCACACCATGCGCAGGCCCAGGGTGTACCGCTCGGCCGCGAACGACCGGGCGATGTCCCGGTCCGTACGGGCCCGGCGGCGGCTTTCCAGGCCCAGCGCCTCGATGGTGCGCGCGCCCTCGACGGTCTCCGCCAGCCCTTCGGTCATGTCGGCGTACGCCGCGTTCTCCCGCAGGTAGCCGTCCCTGGCCCGGTTGAGGTACCAGCGGGTGGCGCCCCACAGCAGCGGCACGGCGACGAGCGACGGGACCGCCATGACCGGGCCGACGAGGATGACGGCGCCCACGACGAAGGCGCCGGTCACGACCGCGATCAGCGTCTCCGGCACGGCGTGGCGCACGCTGCGGGACAACGCGTCCACGTCCCTGGAGGTGCGGGTGATGAGGTCGCCGGAACCGGCCCGCTCGACCGTCGAGAGCGGCAGCGCGAGCACCCGGTCGACGAACTCCTCGCGCAGCTCGGCCAGCACCTTCTCGCCCAGGCGCGACGACGCGTACACCGCGAACCTGACCAGCACCCCCTGCGCGACCACGAAGCCGGCGATGGCCAGGGCGACGGCGTCCACGCGCAGGTCGGCCCGGCCCTCGGCCAGGCCCTGCACCAGCTCGCCGAGCATGCGGGGCGCGAACAGGCCGGCGACCGCCGCGAGGGCGTGCAGGGTCAGAGCCAGGGCGAGCTCGCGCGGATACTTCAGCGTCAGCCGCCGCGCGTAGGCGCGCACCTGCGCCCGGTCGGCGACCGGCAGGATCTCGCGGGCCATGCTCAGTCTTCCCCTCTGGTGACGGTCACGCGGTAACCCGGCTCGCCGTCGAGCAGCGCCCGGTGGGTGCCTTCGGCCCGCACCACGCCGCCCTCGACGTACAGCACGTGGTCGGCCCGGTCGAGCACGAGCGGGCTGGTCGTGCAGACCAGGGTCGTGCGGCCCGCCCGCGCCTTGCCCAGCCGTTCGGCGACGCGCGCCTCCGTGTGCGCGTCCACGGCACTGGTGGGCTCGACCAGGATGAGGATCTCCGGGTCGGCGAGCAGTGCCCGGGCCAGCCGCAGCCGTTGCTGCTGGCCGCCGGAGAACTCCCGGCCCGACTCGGCCACGTGCGCGTCCAGGCCCTCGGGCAGCGCCGCCACGATGTCCTCGGCGCAGGCGGCGTGAAGCGCCTGGCGGACCTCCTCGTCGCCGGCCGTGCCCCGCACGTCCAGCTCGTCGCGCAGCCGTCCGCTGAACAGCCGCGCGCCGTTGTCGGCCACCAGGACGTGCCGCCTGACCTCGGCGAGCGGCAGCTCCGCGAGCGGGCCGCCGCCGAGCGTGACGTCGCCGGGGGCGAACCCGCCCAGGCGGTCGGCGACGGCGATGGCGTCCTCCGGCGCGGCCGCCGCGAGTGCGGTGAGCCGGCCGGGCCGGACCTCGGCGCCCGACCCGCCGTCGCGGAGCGTGCCCGCACCGGTGAAGAAGCGGCCGTCGCCGCCCGCGATCTCGGGCTCCAGGGACAGGATCCGGCAGACGCGGCGCGCCGCCACGTGCCCCTTGGTCAGCTTGTCGGCGGCCTCGGTCAGCGTGCGCAACGGCGCGATCAGGAAGACCGCGTAGCCGTAGAACGCGACGAGCTGGCCGGGAGTGATGCGGCCCTCCAGCGCGAAGTGCGCGCCGAGCCAGGTCACGCACGCGATCAGCACGCCGGGCAGCAGGACCTGGGCGCCCTCCAGCAGGGACTCCACCGAGGCCACCCGCACGCCCGCCCGCCGTACGCGCTGCGACTCCTCGCGGTAACGGGCGGCGAAGACCTGCTCGCCGCCGACGCCCCGCAGCACCCGCAGGCCGGCCACGATGTCGGCCGCCCGGGTGGCCAGGTCGCCCTGCAGGTCGCGTTGCTCGTGCTGGCGCCGGTGCAGGGGCTTGAGCAGGGGCCCCACCGCGGCCGCCATCAGCGGCACTCCGATCAGCACGACAAGACCGAGCGGGACCGAGGTGGTGATGAGGATCACGGTCACCGCGACGACCGCGACGACCGCGCCGGCGCCCCGCAGGAGGATGTCCATCGCGTTGCCGATGTGCGCGATGTCCGAGTTGCCCACGCTGACGACCTCGCCCGTCGACAGTCGCTTCGGCAGGGTCGCCCCGAGCCTGGCCACCTGCCGCACGGTGACCTGCACCGTGCGATAGGCCGCCGACAGCCAGGTGATGACGGCGAAACGGTGGCGCAGGACGCCGGAGACCGCCTGGACCACGCCGAGGCCGAGCACCACCGCCGACCACTTCACCAGCGTGCCCGCGTCCCGCTGGGCCATCGCGTCGATCGCCTTGCCCAGGGCCGCCGGCACGAGTGCCTGTCCCAGCCACCACAGCACCGCCAGGCCGACTCCGGCCAGCAGCGTGGCGGCCTGGGCGCGCGCCACCCACCACAGGTAGCGGAGCGGCCCGCGGGCGTCGGGAGTGCCGGGATCGGCCACAGGAAGAGAGCGCATGGTCGTTCCAGGCTCGCAAACACGCAGGTCGGCGGGCAAATCGTTTTGCCTGCACCATCAACGCGTCAACCAAGGTTGACAAAGACCCGTGTGTCAACTTATGTTGACGGCATGAGCGATACGGCACAGCTGGCGAGCGACGCCGGCAGCCGCGATCCGGCCGTCGGTCTGCGGGCCGTACGGGCCCTGCGGCTCCTGGTGGAACGGCTCGAAGCGCTGCAGGTGGAGAACGCCCGCACCGCGGGGTGGTCCTGGCAGGACATCGCGCTCCTGCTCGGGGTCTCCCGGCAGGCGGTGCACAAGAAGTACGCGGGCGGGCGAGGACTGCTGAGACGGGAGAAGTAGATGCTGGAGAGATTCACCGACGACGCGCGGCAGGTCGTCATACACGCCAACGAGCAGGCCAGAGAGCTCCGGCACAGGCAGGTGGGCACCGAGCACCTGCTGCTCGGCCTGCTGAGCCGCCCGGAGACGTTGTCCGCCCGGCTCCTCACGGCCCGCGGGATCACCCGTGATCGGGTGCGGGCCGAGGTGGTCCGGATCCTCGGCGAGGCCACGGGCGGGGACATCGACGCCGAGGCCCTGGAGTCGATCGGCATCGACCTGTCGGCCGTCCGGGAGAGAGTCGAGGAGGTCTTCGGCGTCGGGGCCCTCGACCGGGAGCCGCGTCGCGACCGCCGGGGCGCGCTCCTCAGCGGGCGCCGGGCCCCGTTCGGCCCGCGGGCCAAGAAGACGCTCGAACTCGCGCTGCGCGAGGCCATCGCGCTCAAAAGCAAGGAGATCCGCGACGGGCACATCCTCCTCGGCATCATCCGGGAGGGCGAGGGCCTGGGCGTCCGCATCCTGACGGACGCCGGGGTCGACCTGCCCGCGCTCCGCACGGAGGTCAGGAGCGGCCTGTGACGAGCGGCGTCAGCCGTCCAGCGCCGCCAGGGCGTCCGGGAGAGTCTCGTAGATGGGGAACGCGGCGTGCAGCCCGGTCACCGTGAGGATTCTCCGGAAGACGCCCCGGACGCCGGCGAGCTTCATGAAGCCGCCCGCCTCGACCGCGCGATCGTGCGCCTCCAGCAGCAGCCGCAGGCCCATGGAGTCGCAGAAGGTCAGCTCGGACGTGTCCACGACCAGCCGGGTGTTGCCCTCGTCCGACAACTTGCCGAACACGGTGCGCAGCCGCTCGCTGGAGATCACGTCCAGTTCGCCGGTCAATGTGACGAGAACGTGCGTCGCCTCATGGCTCACCGTGACGCCAAGTCTCGTCGTCATTACCTGTCCTCGGTCCGAAGATCTTCACCCGGAAGATCTACAGAGAAGTTACACCTCTAATTACCCCGGCAGGCAGGGGGAGGCAAGCAATCGGGCTTCACCTTCGCGGAGGACAGATGGTGCGATCCGGCGCGGCTCAGCGGTCGCCGGCGGTTTCGTACACTCCGCCCGAGCCTGCGCCCGAGTCGCCCTCGTCCCGAGGGCGGCGCGGACCGGCGTCCGCGGCCTGGCTGAGCGCCTCCGCGACGGTCTCATGCTGCTCGAACACGTTGCGCAGCCCGGTGATCGTCAGCACCCGGCGCAGCACGCCCTGCACTCCGGCCAGGATCAGCCGGACGTTCAGCGCCTGACCGCGCTGCAACGCGGAGATCAGCTCGCTCAGCCCACGCGAGTCGCAGAACATGACCTCGGCGACGTCGAGCACGAGGACGGACGTCTCGGGCGACTCCCAGACCCGGCGCAACTCGTCGCGGAGGAGGTGGACGGTGCCGGCGTCGAGATCCCCTTCCACACGCACGACGACGGCCGCGCCGTGGACCGCGGACGCGACCTTCACAGTGGAACGTGGACCGGACACAGACATGCTCACTCCCTCGCCTGCGGGGTCACGGCAGGCGTGTTACGCCAACACAAAGGACACGTTACCCGGGAGGCGGGGGGATTAGTCGCAGGGAAGGCGTGAGCCGTGCGGCTCACGCCTTCGCTGTACACGGTCGCACTACTTGGAGGCGGCCTTGAGGTAGTCGGCGTTCATCTGGGCGATCGTGTCGAACGGGATGCCCTTGGGGCACACCGCCGTGCACTCGCCGGTGTTGGTGCAGCCGCCGAAGCCCTCGGCGTCCATCTGCTCGACCATCGCCCGGGCGCGGGACTCGCGCTCCGGCTGGCCCTGCGGCAGCAGGCCCAGGTGGGTGATCTTCGCCGCGGTGAACAGCGAGGCCGAGCCGTTGGGGCAGGCCGCGACGCACGCGCCGCAGCCGATGCAGGTCGCGGCGTCGAAGGCGGCGTCGGCGTCCGCCTTCGGCACCGGGACGGAGTGCGCCTCGGGGGCGGACCCCGCGGGGACGGAGATGAAGCCGCCCGCCTGGATGATCCGGTCGAACGCCGACCTGTTCACCACGAGGTCCTTGATCACCGGGAACGCCGCGGACCGCCACGGCTCGATGGTGACGACGTCGCCGTCCTTGAAGTGCCGCATGTGCAGCTGGCAGGTCGTGGTGAGCTTCTGCTCGCCGTGCGCGACACCGTTGATGACCATGCCGCACATGCCGCAGATGCCCTCGCGGCAGTCGTGGTCGAAGGCGACAGGGTCGTCGCCCTCCAGGATCAGCCGCTCGTTCAGCACGTCGAGCATTTCCAGGAACGACATGTCCGGCGAGACGTCTTCGACCCGGTAGGTCACCATCCGTCCCTTGTCCGACGCGCCGTTCTGCCGCCAGATCTTGAGGGTCAGGTTCACTTGTAGCTCCGCTGGGTCATCTTGACGTACTCGTAGTCGAGCTCTTCCTTGTGCAGGACCGGGCCGTCCGGGGTCCACTCCCACGCCGCGACGTAGGCGAAGTTCTCGTCGTCGCGCAGCGCCTCGCCGTCCGCGTCCTGCGACTCGGCCCTGAAGTGACCGCCGCACGACTCCGTACGGTGCAGCGCGTCGATGCACATCAGCTCGGCGAGCTCGAAGAAGTCGGCCACCCGGCCGGCGCGTTCGAGCGCCTGGTTCAGTCCCTCGGCGTCGCCCGGCACCTTGACGTTGTTCCAGAACTCCTCGCGCAGCTCGGGGATGCGCTCCAGCGCCTTGCGCAGCGACTCCTCGGTGCGCTCCATGCCGCAGTAGTCCCACATGATCCGGCCGAGCTCGCGGTGGTAGGAGTCCGCGGTGCGGTCGCCGTTCACGGACAGGAGCCTGTCGATCTTGTCCTGGACCGCCTTCCTGGCCTCCGCGACGTCGCCCTCCTCGACCGGCCCGAACGAGCCGGCTCCGGCGAGGTAGTCGCCGATCGTCGTCGGCAGCACGAAGTAGCCGTCCGCCAGGCCCTGCATGAGCGCCGAGGCGCCCAGGCGGTTGGCGCCGTGGTCGGAGAAGTTGGCCTCGCCGATCACGAACAGCCCGGGGATCGTCGACTGCAGGTCGTAGTCCACCCACAGGCCGCCCATCGTGTAGTGGACGGCCGGGTAGATGCGCATCGGCACCTCGTACGGGTTCTCGCCGGTGATGCGCTCGTACATCTCGAAGAGGTTGCCGTACTTCTTCTCGACCGCGTCGCGGCCCAGCCGGCGGATGGCGTCGGCGAAGTCGAGGTAGACGCCGAGGCCGCCGGGGCCGACGCCGCGGCCCTCGTCGCAGACGTTCTTGGCGGCGCGGCTGGCGATGTCACGCGGGACGAGGTTGCCGAACGCCGGGTAGATGCGCTCCAGGTAGTAGTCGCGCTCGTCCTCGGGAATGGCGCCGGGCGCGCGGTCGTCGCCCTTGCGCTTGGGCACCCAGACGCGGCCGTCGTTACGCAGCGACTCCGACATCAGCGTCAGCTTCGACTGGTGGTCGCCGCTCTGCGGGATGCAGGTCGGGTGGATCTGCGTGTAGCAGGGGTTGCCGAAGTAGGCGCCCTTCTTGTGCGCCCGCCAGATGGCCGTGGTGTTGCAGCCCTTGGCGTTCGTCGACAGGAAGAACACGTTGCCGTAGCCGCCGCTGGCGAGCACGACGGCGTCCGCGAGGTGGGTCTCGATCTCCCCGGTGACCATGTCGCGGACCACGATGCCCCGGGCCCGGCCGCCGCTGACGATGAGTTCGAGCATCTCGTGACGGGTGTGGACCTCCACCTTCCCCGCCGCGACCTGCCGCTCCAGAGCCTGGTACGCGCCGAGCAGGAGCTGCTGGCCTGTCTGGCCGCGGGCGTAGAAGGTCCGCGACACCTGGGTGCCGCCGAAGGAGCGGGTGTCGAGCAGGCCGCCGTACTCGCGGGCGAACGGCACGCCCTGCGCCACCGCCTGGTCGATGATGTTCACGCTGACCTGGGCGAGGCGGTACACGTTCGACTCGCGGGCGCGGTAGTCGCCGCCCTTCACGGTGTCGTAGAACAGCCGATAGACGCTGTCGCCGTCGCCGCGGTAGTTCTTGGCGGCGTTGATGCCGCCCTGCGCGGCGATCGAGTGGGCCCGGCGGGGCGAGTCCTGGTAGCAGAACGACTTGACCTTGTAGCCGAGCTCGCCGAGCGTGGCCGCGGCGGAGCCGCCGGCCAGACCGGTGCCGACGACGATGACGGTCAGCTTGCGCTTGTTGACCGGGTTGACCAGCTTGGCCTGGAAACGACGCTTGTCCCAGCGGTCCTCGATCGGACCCTCCGGCGCCTTGGTGTCCCGGATGGGCTCGCCCACCCGGTACATCCCGGGGAGGCTCACGCGCTCCTCCTGCTGCTGCTGGGGGCGGCGGCGGAACTTCACTTGACCACTCCGATCATGATGCAGATGGGCGCGGCGACGAATCCGAGCACCAGCACCGCGGAGACCGCGGCGGCGCCCGTCTGCAGCGCGCCGCGAGAGCGGGGGCGGCGGGTCAGGCCGAGCGACTGGAACGCGCTCCACAGGCCGTGGCGCAGGTGGAGACCGATCATCACCATGGCGACCAGGTAGAACACCGTCACCCACCAGCGCTCGGGCTGGAAGCCGGCGATCATCCGGTCGAACGGCGTGGCGTCGCCGCCCTTGGGGTTGACCGTGCCGAAGGTCATGTCGAGCAGGTGCCAGATCACGAACAGCAGGATGATCACGCCGCCGTACCGCATGGTTTGCGTGGCGTACCCCTTGGCCTGCGACTTCCGCTTGGCCGCGTACTTGACGGGCCGCGCCTTGGCCGCCCGGCGGGCGAGCGACACGGCCGCCCACATGTGCAGCACGACGCAGAGCGCGAGCACGATCTCGGTGATCGTCAAGATCGTCCGGTTCGGCAACGCGGGCGCGCCCACCGTGCGCAACCATTCGGCATAGTGGTTGAAGGAGTCCGCACCCAGGAAAATCTTGAGATTGCCCAGCATGTGGGCGATCAGGAAGAGCACGAGAACGGCCCCCGTGACGGCCATGACGGCCTTCCTGCCGGCCGAGGTGCCGAGCAGGCCGCGACGGTCAGGCGTACGCGGCGCGGCCCCGGCGGGCTTGCGAGGTGCCTCGTGCGCGGGAACCGGCGCGGTCGCCGAACCCCTGTCCACAGAAGCAGGGTCCACGGAGTGGTCAACAGTCGCAGTCACGTGAATAGACGCTAGGTTCGCCTTTTTCGAGCGTCCAAGTCATGACAGGTCTGGTTTCGATAGCCGCCGGCTATGCGCTCTGTCCCGCACGGTTTCCCAGAGTCGAAAGTCACAAGGTGTGCGACGAAATTCACACCCGTTCCCCGCACGGGACCCGCATCGAGCCGGTTCCGGCGATAGCCCTAGGCTATTGAGCTGTGCAGCTCCAGCAACTGGCCTACTTCATGGCCGTGGCCGAGACGCGGCACTTCACGCAGGCCGCGGAGCGGATGCGGGTCGCGCAGCCGTCGCTGAGCAAGCAGATCAAGAGCCTGGAGACCGAGTTGGGAGCGCCCCTGTTCAGCCGGGCGCGGGGCAACGTCACGCTGACCCCCGCGGGTGAGGCGCTGCTCCCGCTCGCCCGTCGCATGCTCGCCGACGCCGAGACCGCCCGGCGCGAGGTCGCCGAGCTGGCGGGGCTGCGGCGGGGGCGGGTGCGCCTCGGGGCGACCCCGTCGCTGTGCGCCGGGCTGCTGGCCGACGCGCTGGCCCGCTTCCACCACGACTACCCGGGGGTGGAGCTGCGGGTGGAGGAGGGCGGGTCCCGCGACCTCGTCCGCGATCTCGCCCGGGGCCAGCTCGACCTGGCGTTGATCATCCTCCCGCTGCAGAGCAGCGACCCGTCCCTGGTGACCCAGGAGATCCTGAGCGAGAACCTCGTCGTGGCCTCCACGTCGGCCCGGGGGCGCAGGTCGTACATGCGGATCGAGGACCTGCGCGGACGGCCCATGGTCATGTTCCGCCGCGGCTACGACGTGCGGGAGGCGACGCTGGCGGCCTGCCGTCAGGCGGGCTTCGAGCCGCGCTTCGCGGTGGAGGGCGGGGAGATGGACGCGGTGCTGCGGTTCGTCGAGGCGGGGCTGGGAATCGCGGTCGTGCCCTCGATGGTGCTGGAGAACCGGCCGAGGCTGACGGGCACGCCGCTGCTGCCCGGGCTGCGCCGTACGGTCGCCCTCGCCCACCGCAAGGACGTGGAGCCGACCCGGGCGGCGCAGGCCTTCCGTGGGACGCTGTTGTCGTTCCTCGGCGAGGCGGCGCGTGACGGCACGCTTCCTCAGGGAATAGAGGCGCTCGTTGATGTGTGAGCCCTATCGGGCCGCCCCCAGACGATAGGTTTGTGCCCACGATGATCCCGACGCTGACGAGAGGCGTTCGTGACCCCCGTCTCATCTGATCTGCCCGATCCGCTCACCCTCCTGCTGATCGAGGACGACGCCGGCGACGCGTTTCTCGTCGAGGAGTTGCTGGCGGGCGCCGAGAGGCCGCCGAAGATCACCTGGGCGCGGACGCTCGCCGAGGGGCGGGCGCGGCTCACCGACGACGTGCAGTGCGTGCTCGTCGACCTCTCCCTTCCCGACGCGTCGGGGCTGGAGGCTCTTCAGCAGATCCTCGCCACGGCCACGGACACGGCGGTGCTCGTCCTCACCGGACTCGGGGACTCGCACGTCGGCATCGAGGCGGTCGCGGCCGGGGCGCAGGACTTCCTGGTCAAGCAGGACGTCGACGCCCGGCTGCTGATCCGCGCCATCCGGTACGCGATCGAGCGCAAGCGCGCCGACCTCGCCATGCGCGAGCTCCTGCAGGAACGCATCGTCAGCAAGGAGAACTCCCGGCTCGAACGCGGCCTGCTGCCCGTCCCCCTGCTCGACCCCATGCTCCTGCACCACCAGGCCCGCTACCTTCCCGGACGTACGGGCGGGCTGCTCGCGGGCGACTTCTGGGACACCGTGCAGACGCCCGACGGCGCGGTCCACGTGCTGATCGGCGACGTGTGCGGGCACGGGCCCGACGAGGCCGCGCTCGGCACGGCGCTGCGCATCGCCTGGCGCACGCTGGTGCTGGCCGGGCAGACCGGCAACGACGTGTTGCGCACGCTCGACACGCTGCTGCGGCACGAACGCAAGTCACCGGAGATCTTCACCACGATGTGCAGCGCGACCATCGCCCCCGACCTGACCACCGCCCGTTTGCACGTGATCGGCCACCCGCCGCCGCTGCTGCTGCGCGACGGCGTGCTCGGCGTGGTCACCGAGACGCCGTCCGGCCCGCCGCTGGGGATCTTCCCGGACATCCAGTGGTCGCCCATCGACATCACGCTGGGCGACAGGTGGTCGCTGCTGCTCTACACCGACGGCCTTATCGAGGCCACGGTGGGCGAGAACCGCGACCTGCTCGGCACCGAGGGGCTCGCGAACCTGATCCGCGCCCAGGACGGCATCGACCTCGACCGCATCATCGCCAGCCTCGACGGCGCCATGCACGACGACGTCGCCGCCGTGCTCGTGGCCCGCGGCCACCCCGAGCAGCGCGTCCGGGAGGCCTGAGCATGAGCGTGCCGGACATCACGACCCCGCCCCCGCTGCCCCCGCTCGCCCCGTCCGGGCGGGACTCCCGCCTGCCGGTCGGCCGATGGTTCCTGCTCGCCGGAGCGGGCGTCCTGGTCATCTTCGTGATCGCGCTCGGCGCGATCCTGCTCGCGCTCTCCACGACGTACGACGCCCGGCGGACCCTCGTCGACGCGGTCGATCCCGCCGCTCTGCAGACGCTTCGGGTAGCCCGGGCGGTGCAGGCGCAGGAGGGCGCGATCCGCGGCTACGGGCTGACCGGCGAGCAGCAGTACCTCGACAGCTACCGCCAGGGCGTCGCGGAGGAGCAGTCGGCCAAGGACGCCATCGCCAAGCTCGTCCCCGATCTTCCTCAGGGCTACGGCGTGCGGCGTCAGATCCGCGAGCTCAGCGACGCCACGACGGCCTGGCGGCGCGACTACGCCGAGCCCGTCGTCACGCGCACGCTCACGAGCGGCCCGGGCCCGCTCACCGACCTGGCCAAGCACAACCTGCAGCGCTTCTCGGCGGTCAGGACCGCCCTCGACGAGCAGCAGGCCGTGCTGGGGCGGCTGCACGACGTCGCCAGGGACCGGCTCTACTCCGGATGGAACACCATCTACTGGGCGGTCGCGGCGCTGGCCGGCGCGATGGTGCTGGCGATCGTGTTCTGCGCGCTGATCGTGCGCCGCGCCGTCACCAGCCCGATCTCGCAGCTCACCCGGCAGGTCCGGGCCGTGGCCGCGGGCGACTTCGACCACGAGCTCGGGGTCGAGCGGCCGGCCGAGCTGTGGGAGCTGTCCGGCCACATCGACGGGATGCGCCGCCGCATCATGACCGAGTGGCAGTCGTCGGTCGAGGCCCGCCAGCAGCTCGCCGAGCAGACCGAGGAGCTCAAGCGCTCCAACCGGGAGCTGGAGCAGTTCGCCTACGTGGCCAGCCACGACCTGCAGGAGCCGCTGCGCAAGGTGGCGAGCTTCACCCAGATGCTGGAGCAGCGCTACGCCGACCGCCTCGACGACCGCGCGCGGCAGTACATCGGCTTCGCGGTCGACGGCGCCCGCCGCATGCAGCTGCTCATCAACGACCTGCTCGACTTCTCGCGGGTGGGCCGGGTCGGCGGCGAACGGGAGGAGATGGACACGGGCGACGCGCTGGCCGCCGCTCTGCGCAACCTCGACTCCCGGCTGTCGGAGACCGGCGCGACGGTCACGAACGACGACATGCCCAAGATCCTCGGCAACCGCACGCTGCTGACCCAGCTCTTCCAGAACCTGGTCAGCAACGCGCTCAAGTTCCGCTCCGAGGATCCTCCCCGCGTCCACATCGGCGTACGGCGGAACGGCGACATGTGGGAGTTCAGCTGTGCGGACAACGGGATCGGCGTCGACGCGAAGTACGCCGACCGGATCTTCCTGATCTTCCAGCGCCTGCACCCGAGGGACGTCTACCCGGGGACGGGAATCGGACTGGCTCTGTGCCGCAAAATCGTGGAATATCATGGCGGCCGGATCTGGCTCGACACGAACGAGAGCGCCGGAGCCACGTTCCGCTGGACGATGCCGGCCCTCCTGGGAGATCCCGATGACTGAACTCCGCCCGATCGAGGTCCTCCTGGTCGAGGACGACCCGGGCGACGTCCTGCTCTGCCAGGAGGCGTTCTCCTACAACAAGGTCGGCAACAACCTCCACGTGGTCAACGACGGCGAGCAGGCGCTGGCCTTCCTGCGCGGCGAGGGGCCGTACACTTCGGCGCCCCGGCCCGACCTGGTGCTGCTCGACCTCAACCTGCCCCGGGTGAACGGCTTCGAGGTGCTGGAGGAGGTCAAGAAGGACCCCTCCCTGCGGAGCATCCCCGTTGTGATCCTCACCACATCGGAGGCCGAGCAGGATATCCTTCGTGGATATAACCTGCACGCCAACGCGTACATCACCAAACCCGTGGATTTCGACCAGTTCACGCGGGTAGTACGGCAGGTCGACGAATTCTTCGTGACCGTGGTCAAGCTGCCGGGGAAGTGACCGAGATCACATGGAGGAGGAGTGACCCTCCTCACACTTCGTGATGTGCTCGTCGTAATGTGTGCCCCACCAATAACGCGCACGGCCTGAGCAGTACGGCGCGGTCGCTCCGGCGTGCGCGGAGTCAGTGAGGGTGGAAGGTCTCCGATGACCCAGACAACGGCCGAGAGCGCGGCAAGGAAACAACGCGCGCAGATCAGGGTGCGCACTCTTCGCACCGACCGATGGTGGCTCGCCCCGGCGTTCACGTTCGCCGGGCTCCTGTTGTTCTTGATTTACGGTGTGTGGGCGACCTTTGACGGGAGCTACTTCACCGACCCGTACATTGCGCCTTTCTCGTCGCCGTGCCTGGCGACGTCATGTCCCGAAGGGGCCCGGTTGTTCGGGTTCGCCCCGTTCGGTGACTGGTACGCGCTGCCGCCCGGGATACTGATCCTCGGACTGCCCGGTGGGTTCCGGCTCACCTGCTACTACTACCGCAAGGCCTACTACCGGTCGTTCTGGCTGTCGCCGCCGGCGTGCGCCGTGGCCGAGCCGCACGGGAAGTACACCGGCGAGACGCGTCTGCCGCTGATCCTGCAGAACATCCACCGCTACTTCTTCTACTTCGCCATCGTCATCGGCCTGATCCTGACGTACGACGCGGTGCTCGCGCTGGTGCACAGGCCCGCCGGGCTGGGCAGTTGGATCCTGCTGGCGAACGCGGCGCTGATCCTCGGCTACACGTTCGGCTGCCACTCGTGCCGTCACATCACCGCCGGGCGCCTGAACCACTTCTCCAAGCACCCGCTGCGCTACAAGGCGTGGACCCTGGTCTCGAAGCTCAACGCGAAGCACCAGAAGTTCGCCTGGGCCTCGCTGTTCTCGGTCATGATCGCCGACCTGTACGTGCGGCTCGTCGCCAAGGGCGTCATCAACTTCCCGTTCGCATAAGGATTTCAAGTGGAGCGTCACGAATACGACGTCGTCGTCATCGGAGCCGGTGGAGCGGGGCTCCGCGCGGCGATCGAGGCGCGGCAGCAGGGCAAGCGGACGGCCATCGTCTGCAAGTCGCTGTTCGGCAAGGCCCACACGGTCATGGCCGAGGGCGGCGCCGCCGCCGCGATGGGCAACGTCAACAGCAGCGACAACTGGATGGTGCACTTCCGCGACACCATGCGCGGCGGCAAGTTCCTCAACAACTGGCGGATGGCGGAGCTGCACGCCAAGGAGGCCCCGGACCGGGTCTGGGAGCTGGAGGCCTGGGGCGCGCTGTTCGACCGCACCAAGGACGGCAAGATCAGCCAGCGCAACTTCGGCGGCCACGAGTACCCGCGGCTCGCCCACGTGGGCGACCGTACCGGCCTGGAGATGATCCGCACCCTGCAGCAGCGCGTCGTCGCCCTGCAGCAGGAGGACGAGAAGCTGCACGGCGACCCCGAGGCGTACATCAAGGTCTTCGCCGAGTGCACGATCACCCGGCTGCTGAAGGACGGGGACGCCATCTCCGGCGCCTTCGGCTACTGGCGCGAGACGGGCGAGTTCATCGTCTTCGACGCCCCCGCCGTGGTCCTGGCCACCGGCGGCATCGGCAAGTCGTTCGTCGTCACGTCGAACTCCTGGGAGTACACCGGTGACGGTCACGCGCTGGCCCTGCTCGCCGGCGCGAAGCTCATCAACATGGAGTTCATCCAGTTCCACCCGACGGGCATGGTCTGGCCCCCGTCGGTGCGCGGCATCCTGGTGACGGAGTCGGTGCGCGGCGACGGCGGCGTCCTGCGTAACTCCGAGGGCCGCCGCTTCATGTTCGACTACATCCCGGACGTGTTCAAGGACAAGTACGCCACGACCGAGGAGGAGGCGGACCGCTGGTACGACGACCAGGCCAACAACCGGCGTCCGCCGGAGCTGCTGCCCCGTGACGAGGTGGCCAGGGCCATCAACGCCGAGGTGAAGGCCGGACGCGGGTCACCGCAGGGCGGCGTGTTCCTCGACGTGTCCACCCGCCTGCCGGCCGCCGAGATCACCAGGCGGCTGCCGTCGATGCACCACCAGTTCAAGGAGCTGGCGGACGTCGACATCACCAAGGAACCCATGCAGGTCGGCCCGACCTGTCACTACATCATGGGCGGCGTCGAGGTGGACGCCGACACCGGCGCGGCGTCGGTCCCCGGGCTGTTCGCGGCCGGCGAGGTCTCCGGCGGCATGCACGGCTCGAACCGCCTCGGCGGCAACTCGCTGTCGGACCTGCTGGTGTTCGGCCGCCGGGCCGGCGCGGGAGCCGCGGCGTACGTGGACGGGCTGGCCAAGCGGCCGGTCGTGACCGGCGTGGAGGAGGCCAAGGCCGAGGCCTTGGCCCCGCTGGAGCGCAGCGGCGGGGAGAACCCGTACGAGGTCCACCACGAACTGCAGCGCACGATGAACGACCTGGTCGGCATCATCCGCAAGTCCGAGGAGATCAGCGAGGCCCTCCAGGTCATCGAGAAGCTCAAGGAGCGGGCCAAGAACTGCGCCTCCTCGGGCAGCCGGATCTACAACCCCGGCTGGCACCTGGCGCTCGACCTGCGAAACATGCTCCTGGTGAGCGAGTGCGTGGCGAAGGCCGCGCTGCTGCGGGAGGAGAGCCGCGGCGGTCACACCCGCGACGACTACCCGGGCATGTCGGCCGAGTGGCGGCGAAGGCTGCTGGTCTGCTCCGCATCTCCGGACGGCACGTCCGCCACGGTCGAGGAGAAGATCCAGCCGTCCATGCGGGGCGACCTCATCAGCCTGTTCGAGCGCTCCGAGCTGGAGAAGTACCTCACTGAGGAAGAGCTGGCGGAATACGACGCCGCGGTCAAGGAGTCGTGATGGGATACAAGGCGAAGTTCCGCATCTGGCGCGGTGAGGGCGGCGAGGGCCGTCTGGAGGACTTCACCGTCGAGGTGAACGAGGGCGAGGTCGTCCTCGACGTCATCCACCGGCTCCAGGCCACACAGGCGCCCGACCTCGCGGTCCGATGGAACTGCAAGGCCGGCAAGTGCGGGTCGTGCTCGATGGAGATCAACGGCAAGCCCCGGCTGGGCTGCATGACCCGGATGTCCACCTTCGAGGAGAGCGAGACCATCACGGTCACGCCGCTGCGGACGTTCCCGGTCATCAAGGACCTGGTGACGGACGTGTCGTTCAACTACCAGAAGGCCCGCGAGATCCCGTCGTTCACGCCGCCGGCCGACGTCAAGCCGGGCGAGTACCGCATGCAGCAGGTCGACGTGGAGCGGTCGCAGGAGTTCCGCAAGTGCATCGAGTGCTTCATGTGCCAGAACGTCTGCCACGTGATCCGCGATCATGAGGACAACAAGCCGAACTTCGCCGGCCCGCGCTACCTCATGCGGATCGCCGAGCTCGACATGCACCCATACGACGTGGCGGATCGCAAGGAGTCGGCGCAGGAGGAGCACGGCCTCGGCTACTGCAACATCACCAAGTGTTGCACCGAGGTCTGCCCCGAGCACATCAAGATCACCGACAACGCGTTGATCCCGATGAAGGAACGCGTCGTCGACCGGAAGTACGACCCGCTGGTCTGGCTGGGCTCGAAGATCTTCAAACGTCAGCGCTGAGCCCGGGGAGGAAGCGCCGATCGGCCGGTCCGATCGGCGCTTCTCGTTTTCAGCGGCGGGTGCCCGGGTCCTCGCCGGGGCCGGTGGCCTCGGCCCAGGGGTCGGCCGGGGCCGGATACTGCTGGCCCTGTGCCTGCATCTGGGCCTGCTGTGCCTGCATCTGGGCCTGCATCTGGGCTGGGTCCGCCGGCGGATAGCCGTACGGCTGGGCGTAGCCGTACGGCACCGGGTAGCCGTAGGGCTGCGGCTGCTGCGGATATCCCATGGCGTAGGACTGAACGGGCACGAAGCCGACCATCGGGGCGTAGCCGGGGGTGGCCGCCGGGTACGCCGCCGGCTCGGGAGTGGCCGTCCGCGCCGCGGCCGGGCCTCCCCGCCGTACGGCGGCGGCGTGCGCCATCCTCCGCAGCCGGCCCTCGAAGATCAGCCAGGCGATCAGCGCGATTCCCACGAGCACCCCGGCGGGGATGGCGAGCCGGTGGGCCAGCGTCGGCTTGTCGTACTCCGGAGACGCGTTGCGGATCTCGATCGGCACCGTCTCGGGATCGGGCTGCTCGAACGACGCGCCCGCGGTGGGGGTCTGCTGCGCCACGTCCGGCGACGCGGACGCCTGGGGCAGCAGCACCTGTCCGTCGTCCTCCGGGGACGGGCTGGGACTCGGGGTGGGGGCGTCGGTCAGCGCGGGGAGCGTCTGCGTGGTCTGCGGCGGGAGGTCCTGCTCCGTGGTGGACGCGGGGGGAGCGGTGGTCGTCGCGGCCGGCTTCGGCGTCTTCGGTTTGGTCTGCTTCGGCGTCGGCGTGACGGTGACGGTCTTGGTCACCACCGGCTCGGCCGTGGGGCTCGCCGCCGCCGAGCCAGTGGGCGACGGCGTCGCGGTGACGGTGACCGTGACGACGGCGCACTGGGGGTCCGCGGGGTCGCACGGCTCCACCGGCTCGGCGTTCGCGCCGATCACCGGGCCCATGGCCAGGATCGCCACCGTGGCGAGGGCCACGGACGCGGCCGCCGAGGAGGCGGCTCTCATGTACGCGCGTCCGATCACCGCTCGCCTCCCGTTCGGCCCGGCTCCGAGGTCAAGACCGATTGTAGTTCGGTAAAAGGAGGAGCCAAGCCGGATATTGCGAACGATTCGGCGACTATGTGCCCGCGGAACCCGGCAGCAGCTTCTCGATCGCGGTGACGACCGGCAGGTCCGCCGGAAGCCAGGCGACGTCGTACAACTCGTGCGGCTCCAGCCACCGCAGCGCGAGGTGCTCCAGCGGACGGGGCACACCTGTGACGACGGTGGCGAGCCACACGTGCATCAGGTGGCCGCCGGGCAGGGGCCAATCCCCTCCGACGCGGCGTCCGAGGACGACCTGGACGCCGAGTTCCTCCGCGCACTCGCGTACCAGCGCCGCGCGCTCGTCCTCCCCCGGGTCGACCTTCCCGCCGGGGAACTCCCAGCCGCCGCGCAGCTCGGGGGGCGTGGCACGCTGGGCGGCCAGAAGCCGGCCGTCCCCGACGATCGCGGCGCCGACGACGAGGCGCGTCATGTCACGGCCCGCTTGAGCTGCGCGACGACGGTCTCGTTCTCCAGCGGGCGGGTGAAGCCGACGATGTTCGGCCGGTCGCGGTAGGTCGTGACCTTGATCGGCCCGCACAGCGTGCACCGTGCCTCGATCATCTTCCCGGGCGACACGACCATGCCGACATGCCCGGGATTGTCCGCGGACGTGCCCGGACCGGCGTTGAAGAAGACGAGGTCTCCGGGGCGCTCCTCACCCTCCTCGATCTTCACGCCGAAGGGCCACTGGCCGAAGGTCGTCCGGGGAATGCTCAGACCCGCGTTCCGATAGGCCATGTAGATGATCCCCGAGCAGTCGAAGGCGTCCGGGCCCGTGCCGCCCCACCGGTACGGCTTGCCCCGTTGCGCCAGGGCGTACTCGAGGATGTCGCGCACGACGTCGTCGGTGGCGCTGTCGACGTAGCCGGAGTCGCAGGCCGGGTCGGCCTCGGGCGGCACCCCGATGTCCCCGGTCGCCGCGTAGCGTTTGGCGATCTCCAGCACCTGGTCGACGTACCAGGTGGCCCGGTTGTAGACGAAGATCGCCTTTCTGAGGTCGTCGGGGGCGCCGTTGCGCTTGAGCATCCTGGCGGCGCCGAGGATGGCGTCCGCGGGGTTGTAGACGTCGCCGTAGCCGTCCCCGTCGCCGTCGGAGGCGTAGCCGTTGATGCCCGGCTCGATCTTCATCTTGGCCTGGCCGCCCCAGGTGCTGATGAGGAACTGCATCGGTCCGGCGGCCCCCGCGTAGTTGGTGCCGCTGCTCACGCCCGGCAGCGTCGAGCGCCCGTGATTCGTCTCCCGCTTGCCGATGGCCGCCAGGACGTTCCACTGCACGCCGATCTGCTTGCCGAACTTCTTGTAGAGCTCCAGATAGTCCGACGGGATGTCGCCCTGGGCCGTCTGGGAGACGTCCGCCGTGTCTCCTGTGGCCGCCTCGGCGCAGTTCTCGGCCGCGCCGCCGCCGAGGAGGATCGACGGGCTGGGGGTCATCAGGATGATCGAGCCGAACAGCGTGACCGGGACGATCACGACCAGGGCCACGGCGATCGTCCGCCAGTCCCGCCCCGCCGACGCGAGCCTGCGCACGACGCGCGTCGAGGCGGTCACGGCGAGGTGTCCCCGTCCTGACCGGCGTCGGCCAGTTGCAGGTCGTACACCCGCCAGTCGGTCCCCGCCTTGACCACGGTCACGGCGAACCGCTCGGGCACGTCCTTCTGACCGTCCTTGTCCGTGACGTGGCGAACCGAGTCGACGACGAACACCACCTGGTTGGCCGTCATGTCGCGGATCGTCGCCACCTTCGCCGACCCCTTCGAGGTCACCTGGCCGGCCTCGTTCTGGTCCACCACCGCGGGGTCGGTGACGGTCCTGGTGAGCTGCCCGCCGAACTCGTCGGTCGCGAACCGCGTCAGCCGGTCGGCGCGCGCCGCAGGCTCCTCACCGGCCGAGAAGGTGCCGTACGCCTCGGTGAAACGGCGCGCCAGGTCGGCCGCCGCGCCGATCTCCTCCCTCGACAACGGCAGGTACGCGTAGACGTCGAAGGCGCCGGGGGTCGTGGCCACCGGGCTGGGCTGCCGGACGGCCCTCGTCGCCGGAGCGGTGGCCACGACGGACTGCTCCCGCGGCTGCTCGTCGCCTCCGGAGGAGGAGCTCGACGGCGGGGCCATCGTGAGGTAGACGCCGACGGCGGCGAGCACCACGACGGCCGCCGCGAAGGCCAGGCCCTTGCCCCGGTCGCTGGTCCGGCTTCTCATCAGTCGCCGGAGTCGCGGTCGGCGGGCATGGCCCAGAACGGAGTCGGCGCGTCGCTGTCACGGCGCGTGCCCGCTCCCCTGCTCGGCAGCCACAGCGGGGGCGGCTCGGCCGAGCGGGAACGGCTGGAGGACGAGCCGGAGTCGCGCGGCGGCGCCGGCCGGGAACGGCCGCCGTCACCGCGCCGGGACGAACCGCCGAACAGGCCGCCCGAACTCCCCGAGCTCCCCGAGCCGCCCGACCTGCTCGACCCACCGGACCTGCTCGATCCGCCGGACGAGCCGCGCGAGCCGCCGAAGAACCCGCCCGAGCCGCCACCGGACGGACGCGGGGACGACGGCCGGGAGGCCCAGCCACCCGACCTGCCGCTGAACCAGCCACCACCCGAGCCACCGCTCGAACCGCCGCCCGGGCCACCGCTGGTTCCGCCGCCCGAACCGGCGCGGGACGGCGCCGCGGGCGCGGCGGAGGCGCCGGTGACCCGCTGCGGCGGGGCGGCCGGGCTCCCCCCCGACGACGCCGACGACGGTGCGGAGGCCTGTGCGGCGGACCGGGCCGGGGAGGCGGGCCGGACGCCCGACAGGTTCAGCGGCGGGGCCGTTCCCGGACGTGCGGCGGCGACTCCGGCCTTGCGGCGGCCGGCCCCCTGCGCGTCGGCGTCGAGCGGCGCGGGTTGCGCGCCCGCACGTGCTCCGGCCTGGGCGGCGGCGTTGCCCGCGCCCTCCTCGCCGCGCACGCGGCCCTGGGCCACGCCCGCCGCGGCGGCGGCCGTGGCCGCGCCGGTCGCCATCATGGCCGCGCCGATGACCGGCTCGGCCTTGCGCAGGCCCCACCGGCCCGCCCGGGCCGCCGCGACCGGCGGCAGCGCGTTGGCCGCCCGCGACAGCGTCGGCGCGGTGGTGGCCTCGCCGAGCATCCGAGTGGTGATCGTGTGCCCGTCCATCGAGGCGAACAGATGCTGGAACGGCCGTCTGTAGAAGAAGACCGCGATCGTCATCAGCGCCATGAACAGGATCTGCATGCCCCAGGGCAGGGTGGTCGAGATGATCAGCGCGTAGCCGTACACGAGGACCCCGAGCACCAGGGCCAGCACGGCCTGGCGCAGCAGGGTGCCGATCAGCATCTCCACCCAGCGCATGGCGATGATGCGGCCCGACCCCGGGTGCACGCCGATCAACAGGAAGATCGGTCCGAGCATCAGCAGCAGCAGGAAGCCGACCTTCAGGACGAGCAACGACACCGCGACGAGGAAGATGAGCAGCCCGGCGACCATCGCCGCGATGAACGCGCCGATCGCGATGCCCAGGCGGCTCGTCCAGTCCTTGCCCTGGAAGAGGAAGTAGGCCGGGGTGCTCTCCAGCGGCTTGGCGACCTCCTCCTCGAACCGCTTCTGGTGGGAGTCGGAGGCCGGCGTCTGCCTGTCCGCCTGCTCCGCGGCGTCTATCGCCTGGATGCCGAGCAGCTTGGCGCCGAGGCCCTTGACGAGACCGGCGTCGGGATCGGCGGTGCCGAACTCGCCCATCAGCCACGGCTTGCAGACCAGGACCGACCACAGCGCGTCGGCGTTCTGCGCCACGCCGGGCGTGCCCTGGCGGCCGTAGCCACCCGCGGTGGGCTCGCTCGGCACCTCGCCGGGCGCGGTCTCGTTCATCGGCAGGCAGGACGCGCCGCCCGCCCCGGGCAGCCCCGAGAACGCCGAGTTGACGATCTCGCCGGTCTTGTCGGTCACGGTCTTGCCGAGGCTGGTGAAGTCACCCGGGCGGCTGAAGAACCAGATGGCGACCGTGACCGCGAGGACCATCCAGATGACGCCCTCGGTGGTCGTCGTCGCGCGCTTGCGGATCAGGCCGTACCACGCCAGCCAGATCGCGCCGAGGATGACGATCGGCCGCAGGTACGGCCAGTACATCGCGTCGGCGAGGTTGGTGACGATCTTGTCGGCGACGTCCTTGATGGGCTGCAGCGGGCCCTCGGTGGCCGCCGCCTGGTAGGTGCTGATCGTCAGCCGGTCGACGGCCTTGGCCCACGAGAAGACCGTGTTGGCCCAGGCGTTGCCGAGCACGGCCGTGACGTCGGAACACCCGAGGTCGTAGGTGTGCCAGAACTGGCCCGCCATGCCGTACCGCTCGTAGTTGGTCGCCGGCGCCTTCGGCGCCTGTTCGGCGTTCTGGCCGGCGGCCGCGGTCACGTCCCCGGCCGGGGGTTGGACCAGCCCGTCGACGCCGCCGCCCACTATCTCCGGGGCGAGGGCCGGCGACAGGTCGCAGGGCCCGACGGCGCTCGCCGTGTCCGCCGGGAAGACCAGCGGAAGCGTCACGAACGCCGCGAAGGCGACGAACAGCAGAGCCAGGGTCCGGCGAATCCGCCTGCCGCGTCTGCCGCCCTCTTTGGTGCGACCCCTGGGATCGTTCCTGCGCACGCTCACGATCGCACCTCCTGCGCGACCCCCGACCGACCGGAGCCCCCGTCAAGAAGATCATGCACGTTCTCGCTGGGTTTGTCGTGTGTCGGATTGGTGTCAAGCCAGCGCAGCAGTTCCTCCGAGATAAGGTCCACCCCGATACGGCCTGCCCGGCCGTCCAGATCCCGGAAGACGCACTCCCCGTTGCCCAGGGAGCGCAGCACCGCCTTGTGCTCCTCCGACGGGTCCACGCCGAGGAGCTCCATCACGTGCTCGACCTCCACGCGTTCGGTCGATCGGAACGCGAAGACCGACGACAGACAGTTGGTCACCTGCTCGTTGAGCAGGTCACCGGCGTTCTGCGAGACCAGGACGAGCGCGGTGTTGCGCGAGCGGCCCATCCGGGAGACCTCGGGCACGAGCTTGGCGCCCTCGGGCGTGGACGTGATCGCCCACGCCTCGTCGAGGAAGATCGCCTTCGGCGTGCGCCGGTCGAGCCCGTTCATCAGACGACGCGCGAACTGCGACACCAGGTAGAGCAGCGCGACCGACAGCCGCTGCTCGTAGGAGTAGTCGTCCCTGACCGTCATCACGTCGGGCAGCGTGAGGCCGCCGAGCGTGAACACGGTCGTCCAGCCCTCGGTGTCGATCTGCTCGCCGCCCGAGGCGTCGAAGCACAGCCGGGCCAGGTGCATCTCCGACATCGATCGGAGCACGGCCCCGAGGTTCTTGGACGCCGGGTCGGTCGACTGTTCCAAATGGCCGACCACCTTGCCCAGTGAGGGGTCGGGTTCGTTGGAGACCGCGGCGACCGCCTGGATCATGGCGGACTCGCGCTCCTCGGACATCCTCGGCAGCAGCAGCCGCAGGGTCTCGGTCGCCATCGTCTTCTTCGTCGCGATGTCGTCGCCGAACGAAAACGGGTCGAGCAGGCCCGGCGCGGCCGACCCCAGTGGGATGACCCGCGCCTTACGGCCCCGCCGTTGCAGCAGCCGTACGAGCGACTCGGCGTCGCCCTTGGGGTCGATGACCGCGATCGTGACGCCGCGCAGTGCCATCTGGTAGATCAGCAGCAACGCGAGCGTGGTCTTGCCGCCGCCCGGTTCACCGGTGATCGCGATGGCGGTCGGGCGGTTGCGCGCCGCCGCGACGAGCGGGTCGAAGTGCACGATGCTGCGGGCCCGTCCCAGCGTCTCCCCGACGTACGGCCCGATCCATCCGGCGTTCGACTCGTCCACCCGGTCGCCGAGCTCGACGGTCGCGGTGGCCATGCCGCCCGCGATCGTGCGCAGCGGCTGCCGCTGGGCGTACGCGTTGACCCGCAGCCGCTCACCCGGAAGGGCCTCACAGAACAGCGAGAACTGGTCGCCGGTGGAGTTGACGACGTCGATGCCGATGTCGCGGTAGTGCTCCACGACGGCCTCGACGCGCTGCACGCACATCTCCTCGGTCGGCGCGCTGACGCTGAGCCGGTGCCAGCCGTACACGAACGGCAGGCGCTCCTTGGTGATGCCGTGCTCCAGCATGCGGGCGGCGTCGATCTGCTCGGCCAGCGCGAGCGGCGCCTCGGCCCCCGCCTCACGGATGTGGATGTCCATGTCGCGGGCGTGGGCCAGCTTGCGCGCCACGTCCTTGCTCGCCCTGACCGGGGGGATCAGCCGCATCCGGCTGGAAATCTCCACCGGGAACGGCAACTGGTCGGCGAAGTGCAGCCACGGCTCCCCGTCGGGGAACGGCATCAGGTCGGGGAACCGGGCGAACGACAGGTGCGCGGTCCAGGAGTCTCCGGCCGGCTGCTCGATGCGCAGCAGCGACCTGCCGTTGTGGATCTGCCCCTCGACCAGCGACTCGATCTCGCCCTTGCCCCACCTGCGGCGCGGCGTGGCCGAGGGCAGCGGCTCACCGAGGCCGCCCGCCGCCGCGTGCTGGTACAGCCAGGCGATCTCCGTGGAGGTCGCGTGGCGGGCGTACAACGCGCTGGAGGCGAGAGCCCGGCCGAGCCGTTCCGCCGCCTCGGTCCACCGGGCGATCTCCTTGTCCGGCACGTGGTCGTCCTCGATGCCGAGCGTCTTCTCGCTGCGCTGGTAGAAGCCGAAGAGCTGGGCCAGCACTCCGGTGCCGAGCTGCGCGCCGCGCGGCCCGAGCCGTACACCGAGATAGATCTCCTTGCTCCAGAAGTCCTTCGCCCAGACGTGGCGGTACATCTCCTCCAGGTACTCACGCCACCCCGGGCCCTCGTCCGAGGTCGAGTTCAGCGCCATCGCCCACTCGGCGGCCGGATAGGCCCGGTGCGCGATCCGCAGGTGCACCTCGGCGTCCTGCATTCTGATCGCGGCCAGCGCGATCGTGATGTTGGTGGCCAGCGCCTCGCGCTCCTCGGGGGTGAGGAACTCGTAACTCACCGTCGGCAGCCGGAAGTAGGCCCAGGCCGCCGAGTCGGTGAGGAGAACGCGATCGTCGAAGTAACGGACCGCGAGGCGACTACGCGCCCTGCTCATCGACCTCTCACCAGCTTCCTCGCTCGCCCCTCATCTGGCCACCTCCTGCTTGGCCTGGACAGTCGCCAGGCCGCTCGCGATCACACCCGCAAGCGCAACGTACGCCCTGCGGCCGCCCATTCGGAGGTGATTGACGTCGACCGGTCCCGGCCGCCCGGGAGCCAGCTCGTCCTCCCACGGCACCCGGACGATGGCCCGGCAGCGGCCGCTGGCCACCGCCTCGGCCTGCTCCACGTCGGGGAGGCTGCGGCGGCTCACGCCGTTGATCACCATCACGGCGCGGCGCCTCAGGTCGGAGCAGCCGTGCCCGTCGAGCCACTCGTAGGTCATCGCCACCGCCTCGGAGGCGTCCTCGCTCGCGGGGGCGACCAGCACGAGCTGGTCGGCGTACGGCAGGAGCCGGGCGGCCAGCGCGGCCGCGGGGTCGATCACGGTAAGCCGGTAGTGCCGGTCGAGCGCGGCGAGCGTCCTGCGCCAGTCGGACAGGAACGCGCGATCCGCCAGGCGCTGCGTCACCCGGTCGTCGGTGTCCGCCCCGACGACCTCCAGTCCCGATTCACAGCGCGTCGTGTACGCCCGCATGCCGAGGTAGCCGGTCACCTCTTCCGAGCTCTCGATGAGCGAGCTCAGCGTCTCGGGGGATTCGGCGGCGATCCTCGTCGTGAGCGTGTCCTCTCCGGTGTTCGCGTCGAGCGCGAGCACGCGGTCCTCCCGGTAACGGGCCAGCGTGTGGCCCAGCATTAACGCCGTGGTCGTCTGCCCGGCGCCGCCCGTGCAGCCGAGCACCATGATCCGGCTGCTGCTGGTGAGCGGGACGCGGGCCCGGGCCTCGTCGACCTCCATGCCGTCCGTACGGCTGCCGCCCACGACGACCTGTGCCAGGCGCCGCCAGCCGCCCGAGGTGTCACGGCCGACGACGGACTCGACCCGGCGCAGCCGTGGCGGCTCCTCGTGCGCCGGCCTGCCGGGGGTGGTCCTGCCCGGGGCGGGCAGCGACGGCCGGGCGGGCCCGGCCGGGCCTGCCGCCCGAGGGCCCGCGGGCACGGCCCGGATCGACACTCCCGAGGGGGCCGCGGGAGGCGTCACCTCCCCCGCGCCCGGGGCGCGGGCAGCGGCACCACGGGGCGCGCCCCCGGCGTTCCCGTACGGCCGGGACCCCGGTGCGTGCGTCCCCTCCCGCGCGGCGTCCGCGGCGGAACCGGCGTCCGGCGTCGTGGGCTCCGCAGGAGCGTCCGTCGCGGCGGGAGCGGGCTCCGCAGGAGCGTCGGTCGCGGCGGTAGCGGCCGTCACGGGCTCGTGCCTCTCCGCGTCTTCCGTGGTCGCGTCTCCCGTGTCCGCGGGCGCTTTGTCCGCGGGCGCCTCGTCCGCCGCCTGAGGCGTCTGCTCCGGCTCCGGCGAGGAGGTCCGGGACGGCTCGCCCCAGGCGTCCCCCGGCACCCGGGGCCGCACGAGCCGTGGCGGCCGGCCCTTGCGATGCTGCTCGAGCGCCTCGGCGTCCCGCTCGCCACCTGCGGGCTCCTGGGGCGCGGAGGGCGTCTCCTCCGCCGCCGGCGCCTCCTCCACCCGTGCTATCTCCGCCCGTGCCTCCTCCGCCGCTGTCTCCGCCGCTGTCTCCGCCGCCGGTGTCTTCTCCGGCTCCTGCTCGACGGGCCGCAGGGGCGCCTCGGCGAAGGGGGTCACACCGGAGTGCCCCACGGCGCGCGGTTCGGCCGAAGCGGCGAGCCTGCGCAGGCGGCGCAGCGTCTCCGTGCCGATGGGCGGGACGGCGGGCGCGTCCGGAGCCTCGACGGGAGCGGCGGGCGAGGCCGGAAGGGCGGGGCGCGGCTCGTGGTCCTCGTGGTCCTCGTGGTCGTTGCGGCTCTCGTGCTGCTGCTCGCGCTCACGATCCGGGCCGATGGCGTTTCTGCCCCGCGCCTCCTCACGTACGGGAGATGCGGTCGGCTCCGGGAGGTAGAAGACGCGCTCACCGCCGGCGCCGCCGCCGCGGGCGGTGATGGCCGGGATCGGGGCCGGGGTGTCGGCGACGACCGGTGCGGCGGCGGCCGCGGCGGCCGCCACCGCCGGGCGTACGACACGCGAGGGGTCCACCTCACGCGCGCCCGCGCGCGCAGCGCCCGAGGCCGGCCGTGCGCCGGTTCCGGGGACCTCCGCGACCGGCACCTTGACCGAGAGGGCACGGCGCGCCTTGCGGGCCGCCCTGCCGTTCGCCGCCCTGTCGTTCGCCACCCTGCCCTTCGCCGCCCTGTCGTTCGCCACCATGGCCGGCGGCGTGGTCCGCCAGACGCGCGCCGTGAGGGCGATCTCGTCCGGCTCGTCGAACGGGGCCATCCGGCACCAGGTCCGGGGCTCGCTCACGTAGCGGAGCTGCGACTGGAGCAGCTCGGTGAGACGCTTGTTCTCGATGACGGGACGGGTGGACAGCCAGGTGAGCACGCCGGGGGGAACCAGGTAGATGACGTGCCACGGCGCCGCGAAGGGCAGGCCGATCAGGTACAGGAAGACCCACCACGGCACGGAGACACCCACGAACACACCGATCCAGACGACCGGAAGCGGCATCGGCAGCCGTAGGTCGTACAGCTTGTACAGCCGCTTCTCGATGCGCCAAATATTTGTATATGTGGGCAGATCCACCCCGAACCTCCTCTCCGCCCGGTCACTTGATGCCAAGTGCGCCCGCGATCGCCTTCGCCGTCACCTCGATGATGTTGGGAACGTAGAAGATCACGCCGATCGCGATCGCCAGGATGATGAACTGGACGAACCTGGTGATCTCGCGGGTGAAGAGGAAGAAGAGCGCCACGACGGAGACGACCGCGAGGAAGAGCGGGGCGAAGAACTTCCGGAGGAAGTCGGCGAGACCTTCGGTGTTGATGCCTGTCGTCGGCGCCGGCGACGGCGCGGCCAGATCAAGGACGTGGTCCGCGATGGTCTTCAGTATCAACTCTCGCCCTCCCGGGGGTGTGGATCAGCGATGTCTTTGCCGGGCATGCGCTACCCCACGGACCGGTTCGCACCCTGGATGTCCCTGACGAACCACTTGCCGCCCTGCTTTTCGATCGTCAACTCATAGGCCTGCTCGAGACCGGCGGGCTGCGCCGCCGGGTCCTGCGACGGGCTCGCCAGCGCCGCCTGCTCGCCGGACGCCACCGCCCACACGACCACCGCCGTGACCTTCCTGCTGTCGGTGCCGCCCGGCGGGACCACGACGTCCTTCAGCTCGGCGAGGGTGAACTCGCCGTCGAACCCGTTGACGGTCACGCCGCTCGCGACGTACCGCTGCAGGTCGACCTGGTTGCCCGCGGCGTACGCCTTGAAGAAGCCTTCGAGCTGGGGACGCAGTTCGGCCTCGGTGGCGGAGTCGCGGTCGGGGTCCGGGAGCTGCGGCAGGCCGGCCGGCCCCGGCGCGGGCAGCAGGGCAGGCTGGGCCGCGACCACGAACCTGCCGGTGTCGTAGTAGACCGGCACGGACAGCAACCCGCGGCTGCCTCCGGACTGGTACGTCACGGTCACCTTCGCGTTGTGGTCGTCGACGACCTCGATCCCGGCGAACTGGAAGGCCCCCGCCGACATGCGCCCGTAGCCGTTCCAGCCGAACTGGTCGTCCGCGCCCTCCGGCAGGAACGACTTCAGCCGTTCCGCGCGCTGCTGGGGGCTGGCCGCGTCGTAGTTGAGGTAGACCGCCGCGAACTGGTTGGCGAAAGCCGCCGCCTGCGTCGCCGGGAATCCGGAGGTGGCCGTCCCGGCCGGCGTCGAGGGGGCGCCGTCGTCCTGCGTGGAGCGCTCGAACACCGCGCGGACGCCGTTGACCACGATGACGACGATCAGCGCCCAGAGGATGACCCGCCCGGTCCAGACGAGCCAGCGTCCTCCACCGCCGCTCCAGCCTCTGCGGCGAGGGGCCGCGGCGCGCGCGGCGCTCGCGGGATCGAAGCCCTCCAGTGGGTACGGGTCAGGGTCGCCAGCGATCCGCGGATCCTGCTGGACGTCTGACCTGCGAGCCATCACGCCTCCGCTCGCGCCGATCCCTCCGGCTGGCGCGGTTTCCTCTTGCTCTCGATCCGGTTAACCGCATTGAAGTATTCACCCTAGCGGTCTCACCAATTCTTCCAGGTAAGCCACGCCCATGTTGCAAGCATCGCCGCGACCGAGCAAACCGGGTCCACATCCCGCCGAGACGCCCCACGCCTATCCACTCCGCGGAAAAGCGCGTTACGCCTGGCCAGCCGGGGCATCGATTACCTAACCGCCACCTATTGCTGTCTTCGCAGCTCGCAGGCATATCGAAACCGACCGCACCCCCACCCCGGACAGCCGACGGCCCCGCGCCGAGCGGGGCCGTCGTGTCGTGAACGGTGCCTGCGCCCTACTGGCACGCCCCCGAGGAGGACGAGGAGGACGAGGAGGACGACGTCTCCGGGATGCCCGCCGGCGGCGCGCTCTCCGGACCCGAGATCGCGGGCGGAAGGCTCTCCGGGGCGCTTCCCAGAGCGCTTTCCGGAGCGCTCTGCGGCAGCGAGGAGGAGCTCTGCGACTGGCTCGCCGACGACTGCGACTGCGTCTCCGACAGCTGCTGCTGTGCGTTCAGGGACATCTGCTCGATGCGCTGCTGCGCGTCCGTCGCCTCCTGCATGATCTGCTGCCTGGCGCTGCTGGCCTCGTCCCTGATGCTCTGCCGGGCCTCCTCCGCCATCTGCTCCATCGACGCGGACGGGAACGCCTCGCTGCGCAGGCTCACGCCGCCCGCCGACTCGCTGCGCCACGACGAGCTGTGGAGGCTGGAACCGCTGTACTGCCGTGCGGACCACTGCGCCGGGAACTGCTCGCGTGCCGTGACCGAGACGGTCCGCGGCAGCGCCGCGACGGACATCTGCGGCATGGAGACGGTGAGCTGCGGCGCCTGGGACATCAGGCCGGTCGCCGGGAGCGACTCGGGGGCGAAGGCCGACGCGCTCTCCGTGATCAGCGGCGCGCTGATCAGCGGAGCCGAGATCGTCCTGGCCCGGGATGCGGACTCCGTCGCCAGCATCGGCTCGCTGATGGTGTACGACGTCGACCGCACGGAGCCGCCGGGCTCACCCGCCTGGGATGCGCCGGTGGCCGCGGAGGCGGTGCCGCCGAGCAGCGCGATCCCGCCGGCCGTGAAGGTCGAGGCGACAATCGCCGCGAGAGCGAGCTGTCTGGATTTCCGATGCATGGTCCCCTCCTTGGGCCCGATCGGGGCCTCGGCAGGTCGGGCCACCTGGGCTTTTTCCCGGTGCCCGAATTCGGCCGCCTCCCTTCCGCCCGCGCCGGATTACGGCACCGATGGAATGTGTCACGAAAAGGGAGAATTCACGGGCGACTTCGCACCCAAACGGCCTCATTCCGATGCTTCAACGAGCCTCCCGAACGCGTCTAGGGCAGTTGGCCCAAGCGTTTCCGCAGGCCATGGAGGATCTGACCGGTGGGAGGGCTGCGGCAGGTGATGCCCCGGGGCGGTTTGCGGCTTCTTATGCGGCGGAGCAGTCTGGGATTGTCCGCCCCTGATCGTCGCCGGGTTCCGGCACCCGGAGAACGGCGAGCCCGCCGCTCACGCCCGATGGCGGGTCCCCGTCACCGTGACCGCCGCTTTGCGTGATCTCCCGCCCCGCCGACCGTCTACGGTCGTTCGAGGTCGTGCGTGACGTCCGCTACGCGGACCGTCCGGACCAGGGGATCCTCGATGACCTTCCGTAGCTGCCCGATCGTCGACAACGAGTCCACGTAGGCGTAGACGAGGCCGTCGTCCGCCGCTTTGCGCAGCCGGGCCAGGCTCAGATCGAAGTCGTGCAGGTTGTCGTCGTCGTAGTCTTCGAGGATGCCGACCCAGCGGCGGAAGTTCCCGAAGTCCGACTTGATCGGCTCATCGTCGGCTCCCGGCATCGGCGCCCTGTCCCACATCGTCATCCCACCCCACGTGATGGGGATCGAACCGGGACGCCGCTCGAGAACCACCTTGTCGGCATACGACTTGTGTTCGGTGGTGAAGGCGACCAGCTCGTCGGTGGTGAGCGGCCTGGCGAACTCGACCACCGCCAGCGCGTTGAGCCCTTCCGGAATCCTGGCCAGCACCTTGCGGCTGTCCTCCTTGCGCTGGAGGGTCGTCCCCACGTTCATCAAGGCCCTGCTCAGCGTGGTGCCGGCGAAGGTCCCGAGTGGCAGCCTGCCCACGTGGCCGAAGAAGTCCTGGGTGACGACATGCTCGACCCCGCCGTACCCCTCGACGAAGCCCCCGACGGCCCGCACGGGCCTGGCGGCCACGGTGAACGACATCGACAGCGGTGTGGTGGCACCCGAGCTCCGGACCTCGATGTCGTAACCGGGGTTGTAGATCTTGAAGGCGGTGCCCAGCACGTCGGTCATGCGCACCTCCCGGTCGCCGCGCCGCTGGATCAGGCCCGAGCCCATCGTGGCCGCCAGCACCAGGACGAGCAGTGCCGCCAGCACCGTGATCGCGGTGCGGGCGACACCCCGCCGGACGGCCCGTCGGGTCGCCTTGTAGTCGAAGTCCGGCATGGGCGGCAGCAGGTCGTCGTCAGTCATGAGGACCTCCGTAGAGATCGGCGAAGGCCGCTCTGGCCCGCCACACGGCCGTCTTGACAGTGGTGTGCTTCCTGCCGGTCATCGCGGCCACCTCGACCAGGGAGAAGCCGTCGAAGTAGACCAAGGTGAGCAGCCTGCGCTGATCCTCGGGCAGCCGCTCCAGGACATCGCGCACCGCCAGCGACTCGATGTGCAGCGCGGGCACGCCCAGCTCGTCGGGATGGGGCAGGTCCGGTTCGCGACGGTGGCGCCGGAGATGGTCGACCAGGACGTTGCGGGCGATGGTGAGCAGCCATGCCGCCGGGTTCTCGCCGCGCCAGCCGAGCAACGCCCTGGTCGCCTTGACGAACGTCTCCTGGGCCAGGTCCTCGGCGAGGTGGGGATCGCGGGTGCGGCGGAGAAGGAACCCGCACACGAGCGCCCAGTGCTCGCGGTACAGCTCCTCGATGATGATGCCCCCCGCGTTCTTGTGTCTGTCACAACAGACCAGACGCGATCGGGGCGGGAATGGTCACACCGCTTCTTCGCAGCGGGGTGAATGGTGACGGCTCAGCAGCCTGTGCCGCAGGTTGAGCGGTCCTCAGGGACCGAGGGCCACCGGAACGGTCGCCCGGGATCCTCAGAGGGGCCGGAGCCGGGCGTGCAGGAGGCAGAACTCGTTGCCTTCAGGGTCGGCCAGGACGTGCCAGCTCTCGGTGCCGGTCTGGCCGACGTCGGCGGGCCTGGCGCCCAAAGCGAGCAGCCGCTCCAGCTCGGCGTCCTGGTCGCGGTCGGTGGGGTTGACGTCGATGTGCAGCCGGAGCTTGCCGGTCCGCGGGGCGTCGCTGGGGCTGAGGATGAGGGTGGGCTGCGGGCCGCCGAAGCCGGCGTCGGGCGGCCCGATCTCGATGCTCCCGTCGTCCTCCCGGCCGAGTTCGACGTAGCCGAGGACCTTGCTCCAGAACTCGGCGAGCAGCTCGGGGTCGGCGGCGTCGATGACCAGCTCACTGATGCGGCATGCCATGCCCGACAGTGTACGTAGACGACCCCGTAGTCGATCTACGCCGGTTCAGACGTCGAAGCGGACTCTGATCGCCATCCTGGCGACGTCGGCCGGAGGGTTTGCCGCGCCGGCCGCAGCAGCGGCACAAGCCCGGCTTGTGCTGATTGCTTATAGTAGTTATGGAAATACTCTCTGTCATCGACGACAGAGAGGCTCAGCATGAGCGGACAGAACGAGCAGCAGATCGCGGAGGCGCTCCGGGCCGCGCCGCCCATCATCCTGGCTCCTGGCCCCAAGGAGCCTCCCACCCAGCTCCCACCGGTGCCCGACGATGTCTGGGCTCTCCCCGGTGGTACCGCCTGGGTGTACTACGGGGAGCGCAACCGGGCTCTGACCGCCCCAGTGATCATGGCTGACGGCTTCAACACCGGGCCCAGCACGCCCGAGTTCTCCTGGAACGCCCTGGAGTTCGGTGGCTACCCGCTCCTCAGCGAACTACGCAGGCGCGGCAAGGACGTCGTCCTACTCGGTTTCACCGAGCGCAGCGCATCGATCCTGGACAACGCCGAAGCCGCCATCGCCGCCATCCGGGAAGCGATCGCGCGGCGACAGGGCAGCCATCCGCTCACGGTCGGCGGCTTCAGCATGGGCGGCCTGGTCACCCGGTACGCCCTGGCCAAGATGGAAAGCCGAGCGAGGGCGGGGGACTCCCATCAGACGGCGCTGTACTTCTCCTACGACAGCCCGCACCGCGGCGCCTGGGTGCCCATCGCCCTGCTGGCGTTCGCCCACTACATCCGCAAGCTCGACAGCCGGTTCTCCGACCAGATGAACAGCCGGGCCGCGCGTCAGTTGCTGTGGCAGCACATCGCGGGCTGGCAGGACGAGCCCGACACCGACGAGGAGCGCAAGGAGTTCGTCGCCGCACTGGAGCGGGTCGGCAACTGGCCGCGAATGCCCCGTCTGATCGGTGTCGCCAACGGCGTCGGCTCAGGCCAGGGCAACGGCATCGCCCCCGGCCAGACCGCCCTGCGCGGCACGGGCGCGGCCGTCAGCGGCACCGATCTGCGCAGCCAGTCGACGGGCGACGACTCGCTGGTCGCCACCCTTCGGGTCGTGACTTCGCAGCGGCCGGAGATCCGCACCATGGACATGCCCGACATCGACAGCGCCCCCGGTGGCATGCTGGAGGGCTTCGGCATCCTCGCCGACGCACTCAACAAATTCACCGGCCTCGGCCTGGGCGTGGACAACCCGATCCGCTCGCACTGCTTCGTCCCGGCGGTCAGCGCCGTCGCCATCCGTGACATCGCCACCAACGACGATCTGTACGTCAACATCCACAGCCTCCCTCCGGACGCGAGCGAACTGGACGAATTCAAGCTCGCGTCCCAGAACGAGGGGCACACCGCGATCACCGAAGAGCTCTGCACCTGGATCATGGAGCGGCTTCCTTAGAGAAGCCGCCGTCGCAGGACTGAGGGGAAGGAAACCGGCGGATCCCGCATTCGCGTGGTGCACGCGAACAGTCGGTGAACCGGGGTCTGACGACGCGCCCGGCGGACCACCAACAGAGCGTGCGTTGGTGGTCCGCTAGCCCCGAAGGCAGGAGCAGGGCGTGAGGACTCAGACGTTGAAGCGGAACTCGACGACGTCGCCGTCGCGCATCACGTAGTCCTTGCCCTCGATCCTGGCCTTGCCCGCGGCCCGGGCGGCGGTCATGGAGCCCGCCTCCACCAGGTCGTCGAACGAGATGACCTCGGCCTTGATGAAGCCGCGCTGGAAGTCGGTGTGGATGACCCCGGCGGCCTCGGGAGCGGTGGCGCCCTTGCGGATCGTCCAGGCCCGGGCCTCCTTGGGCCCGGCGGTCAGGTACGTCTGCAGACCCAGCGTCTCGAAGCCGACCCGGGCGAGCTGGGCGAGGCCGGACTCCTCCTGGCCGACCGACTGCAGCAGTTCCAGCGCCTCGTCGTCGGGCAGCTCCACCAGCTCGGACTCGATCTTGGCGTCGAGGAACACGGCCTCCGCCGGCGCCACGATCGCGGAGAGCTTGGCCCGCAGGTCGGTGTCGGTCAGCTCGTCGGCGTCGAGGTTGAAGACGTACAGGAACGGCTTGGCCGTGAGGAGGTGGAGCTCGCGCAGGTCGGCGAGGTCGATCCCGGCCGCCTTGCCCCCGGCGTACAGGGTGGTGCCGGTGTCGAGCAGCTTCGCCGCGGCCTCGGCGGCCTCCAGGAGGACCTTGCGGTCCTTGTTGGTGCGCGCCTCCTTCTGCAAGCGGGGCAGCGCCTTCTCGATCGTCTGCAGGTCGGCGAGGATCAGCTCGGTGTTGATCGTCTCGATGTCGCGCTCCGGCGCCACCTCACCGTCCACGTGGGTGACGTCGGGGTCGGAGAAGACCCGGATGACCTGGCAGATCGCGTCGGTCTCGCGGATGTTGGCGAGGAACTGGTTGCCCCTGCCCTGTCCCTCCGAGGCGCCCTTCACCAGGCCCGCGATGTCGACGAACTCGACCTTGGCCGGGAGGATGCGCGCGGAACCGTAGATCTCCGCCAGCTTGTCCAGACGCGAGTCCGGCACGCCGACGATGCCCACGTTCGGCTCGATCGTGGCGAACGGATAGTTGGCCGCCAGGGCGTTCGCGCTCTTGGTCAGGGCGTTGAAAAGCGTGGACTTGCCGACGTTGGGCAGGCCGACGATGCCGATGCTCAGGCTCACGTACCCCGAGTTTAGGGGTCTCGGTGGGTGCGCCGGACATCGACGGCCCCGTGCTTCGACTCGGCCCGCTCCCAGGCGCGCCTCCCTGTTTGGCACGCCAATGCCTGAAATCATCCAGACCGTGGATGTCGTGGCACTCGTACTGGGACTCGCCGTGGGGCTGGTGATCGGCCTCGCGCTGGCCGCGGCGCGGACCGCGGGCCGTACCGCCCAGGAGGCCGCCAGGGTGGCCGAGGCCGAGGCGAGGACGCGGGCGGCCGAGGACAAGGTGGCCTACATGGAGAACCAGCTCACCGAGCGGTTCCAGGCCATCTCCGCGCATGCCCTCGACGTGGCCAACCTGCGCTTCCTCGAACTCGCCGAAAACCGGCTCAACACCACGAGGGCCGAGGCCGCGGGCGATCTCGACCAGCGCAGGCAGGCGGTCGAGAACCTGGTCGCGCCGCTCCGGGAGACCCTCGCGAAGGTGGAGAGCCAGCTCAGGGAGAGCGAGTCGGGCGCCCGCGCCGCCCGCGCCGAGCTGAGCAAGCAGATGGAGTTCGTACGGCAGAGCTCCGAGCGGCTCAAGGCGCAGACGGACGCGCTGGTGCGGGCGCTGCAGCGGCCGGAGGCGCGGGGGCGCTGGGGAGAGCTGCAACTGCGCCGGGTGGCGGAGATCGCGGGGATGGCCCGCTTCTGCGACTTCGACGAGCAGGTGAGCGCCGTCACCCGCGACGGCGTGGTCCGGCCCGACATGGTCGTACGGCTCAGCGGCGGCAAGAACGTGATCGTGGACGCGAAGGTGTCGCTCGCGGCCTACCTGGACGCGGCCGAGGCCGCCGATCCCGACTTCGCCTCGGCGCGGCTGGACGCCCACGCGCGGCACCTGCGCGAGCACGTGGACCGGTTAGCCGCCAAGTCCTACTGGCAGGCGTTCAGCCCGTCGCCCGAGTTCGTGGTCCTGTTCATCCCCGGCGAGGCGTTCCTCGCGCCCGCCCTGGAGCGCGATCCGGGGCTGCTGGAGTACGCCATGCGCAGGCGCGTCCACATCGCCACTCCGACGACGCTCGTGACGATGCTCCGCACCGCGCAGTACGCCTGGCAGCAGACCGCGGTCAGCGAGAACGCCAAGGCCGTCTTCGACCTCGGCAAGGAACTGTACGACCGGCTCGGCGGCCTCGGGCGGCATGTGGACAGCCTGGGCAAGGCGCTCACCCGAGCGGTCACCGCGTACAACCAGACGGTCGGCTCGCTGGAGAGCCGGGTCCTGGTCAGCGCGCGGAGGATGAACGACCTCGGCCTGGTGGACTACTCGCTCGACGCCCCCGCGGCGGTGGAGGAGGTCCCCCGGCCGGTCGCCATCCCGGAACTCGAAGGTGAAGAGCGGGTAAGCCCCCCACCCCCGCACCCTCAGAACGGTAAATTGACGCGAGACTTGTCGTAAGGGGGGCCCGATGACAGGCACCGGTCGAGCGGGGCTGCGGCTGACCGCTCGGGGGGCGATCGTCATGCTCTTCGTGATCACTTTGGCGGGCATGCCGTTCCTGCCCGGGCCCGTGTTCGTGGCCGGCTGCCTCGCGACGGCCCTGCTGGTCCGCCCCCGGGACCTGCTGCCGCTGGTGGTGACGCCTCCGCTGGTCTTCTTCGCCGCGGCCCTGCTGGTGGAGCTCGTACGGGCGCTCGGGTCCGGTTCGATGCTCAAGGCGTTCGGGCTCGGCATGTTCACCGCGCTGTCGTCCGGCGCGCCGTGGCTGTTCCTCGGGTCCGCGCTGGCCCTGGGGGTCGCGTGGTTCCGCGGGCTGCCCGCCAACTTCAGGGAGCTGCGCGGCGCGCCGGCGCCCGCCGCGGCGCCGGCCTCCCGCTCCCGCCGTGGCCGCGCGTTCGACCCCGAGCCCGAGGGCTACTTCGAACCCCGCGTGTACGGCAGGGCCGCCGACGAGTGACCCCGGCGGGTCAGACCGCGCGGAGGTCCTTGCGGAGCTCGTGCGGCAGGGCGAAACGCATGCTCTCGTGCACCGACTCGACCTCCTCGACGTCGGTGAACCCGTGGCCGGCCAGCTTGGCGAGCACGCCCTCCACCAGTTCCTCCGGGACGGAGGCGCCGCTCGTCAGACCGACCGTGCGCACGCCCTCCAGCCACTCGTCCCGTACGAACGAGGCGTCGTCGACGAGGTAGGAGGCGGCGGCGCCGTAGTCCTTGGCGACCTCGACCAGCCGCTTGGAGTTGGAGGAGTTGCCCGAGCCGACGACGATGACCAGGTCGGACTCGGCGGCGATCCGCTTGACGGCCGTCTGCCGGTTGGAGGTGGCGTAGCAGATGTCGTCGCTCGGCGGGTCGATGAGGTTCGGGAAGCGCGTCCGCAGCCGTGCGACCGTCTCTGTGGTCTCGTCCACCGACAGGGTCGTCTGGGAGAGCCAGACCACCTTCTCCGGGTCGCGTACGGACACTGCGTCGACGCCGTCGAGGCCGTCCACGAGCTGGATGTGCTCCGGCGCCTCGCCCGAGGTGCCCTCGACCTCCTCGTGCCCCTCGTGTCCGATGAGCAGGATGTCGTAGTCCTTGGCCGCGAACCTCTTGGCCTCGTTGTGCACCTTGGTCACCAGCGGGCACGTCGCGTCGATGGTGCGCAGACGGCGGCTCGCGGCCTCCTCGTGCACGGCCGGCGCGACACCGTGGGCGGAGAAGACGACGATGGCCCCCTCGGGGACCTCCTCGGTCTCCTCAACGAAGACGGCGCCGCGCTCCTCCAGCGTCTTCACGACGTGGGTGTTGTGCACGATCTGCTTCCGTACGTAGATGGGCGCGCCATACTGCTCCAGCGCCCGTTCCACCGCCTGCACCGCGCGGTCGACTCCCGCGCAGTAGCCGCGGGGCTTGGCGACCAGGACACGGCGGGTCGCTGAGGTCTGCACGTCCATGTTCCTATGCTATGTGGAACGCGAGCCGCTTCTTGACCCTGGTCTTGCAAGACTGGGTGTACCAGATACACATCTCCCCGGGAGCCGAAATGTCCGTCCTTAGAGCAATAACAACAGTGCTTCAGACCGCTCTGAACGGGGTCGGACAGGCACTGGTGGCCGGCGACAAGATCAAGACCACGATCAAGCAGCGCTTCGCCGGTGGTGAGGCGCAGGACGGCGAGCGTCCCGAGACCGCCGACGCGACCGGGACCGAGCAGGCCACCCCCCAGTCCACCGCCCGGTCCACCGCAGAGGCCACCGAGGAACGGACCGAGCCCCGCAAGCCCGTCATCTACGCCCCCCGTCCGAGCAAGACCGAGCAGGCCGAGCAGGCCGAGCAGAGCGAGCAGGCCGACGCGGTGACCGCCGAGACGCCCGCGGCGGCCGAGGCGGCAACGCCGAAGCCTGCCCCGGCCGAGGAACCGGCGAAGACACCGGCGAAGACACCGGCGGAGGCAGCGGTGGAGGCACCGGCGGCGGAGCCCGCCCCGGCCGAGACGGCGCCCGCCGAGGCCGAGCCCCCCGTCACCGCCGAGGCCGCCCCCGCCGAGGCGCCCAAGAAGCCGCGCGCCCGCAAGGCCGCCGCCAAGCCCGCGAAGACGGCCGAAGCCGCGGAAAGCGCCGAACCCGCAGAGACCCCCGTGACCGCTGAGACGGCCGAGACCGGCGAGGCCGCCCCCGCCGAGGCGCCCAAGAAGCCGCGCACCCGCCGCGAGGCCACCGCCGAGACGCCCGAAGCCGCATCTCAGACCCCCGAAGCGACCCCCGAAACGACCCCCGAGGCCGCGGCCACCGCCGCGCCGAAGGCCACCAGGACCCGCCGCAAGGCCGCCGGCTCCCAGGCGCCGGAGAGCCCCGCCGAGGCGACCGCGGAACAGCCCGCCGGGGAAGCCGCCGTCGAGACCGCCCAGCCCACCGAGTCTGCCCAGTCCACCGAGCCGGCTGAGGCCGCCGAGCCGATGCCGGGCTACGCGAACCTCTCCGTGGCGTCGCTGCGGGCGCGGATGCGCGGCAAGTCGGCCGAGCAGGTGCACGCGCTGCTGGACTACGAGCAGGCGCACCTGAACCGCCCCGAGGTGGTCCGGATGTTCCAGAACCGGCTGTCCAAGCTCCAGTCCGAGTCCTGATCCCCGAGCCGCCCCGCCCCGTGCCCGCCCGGCCGCCGGTGGATTGTCGGCGGGTACGGCTAGCCTGCAGGTGCGAACGGCGAGCGTACGGCGGGTGACGCGGCCGGGTCAGGCGAGGAGGGCACTTGAGCGCGAAGACGTCCCCGGAGGCGCCCCTGCCGATCAGGTCGGTGCTGCAGATGGTCGCCCAGTGGATCGGCAAGCTGGGCACCGTCTGGGTCGAGGGGCAGATCACCGAGCTGACGGCCCGGGGCGGCACCGTCTATTTGACGCTGCGCGACCCCGTGGCCAATGTCTCGGCGCGGATCACCTGTGCGCGGGCCGTCTACGAGGCGAGCGTGCCGCGTCCCGTGGACGGCGCGCGCGTCGTGATGCACGTCAAGCCGGACTTCTGGGTCAACAAGGGCTCATTCGCGTTCACGGCCCTGGAGATCCGCCCGGTCGGCATCGGCGAGCTGCTGGCCCGGCTCGAACGGCTCCGTCAGGTGCTGGCGGGCGAGGGTCTGTTCAACGTCGACAGGAAGAGACGGCTGCCGTTCCTGCCGGGCACCGTCGGCCTCGTCTGCGGACGGGACTCGGCGGCCGAGCGCGATGTGCTGGAGAACTCCCGCCGCCGCTGGCCCGCCGTCCGCTTCAAGGTGGAGCAGGTCGCCGTCCAGGGGCCGTACGCCGTGGGCGAGGTGACCGAGGCGCTGCGGAAGCTCGACGCCGACCCCGAGGTCGACGTGATCGTCATCGCCAGGGGCGGCGGCTCGCTGGAAGACCTGCTGCCGTTCTCCGACGAGTCGCTGGTGCGGGCCGTCGCGGCCTGCCGCACGCCCGTGGTGAGCGCGATCGGCCACGAACAGGACAGCCCGCTGCTCGATCTCGTGGCAGATGTGCGCGCGTCGACCCCTACGGACGCGGCCAAGAAGGTGGTTCCCGACGTGGGCGAGCAGCTCACGCTGATCCACCAGCTGAGGGACCGGGGCCGCCGGGTGCTGCGCGGCTGGGTCGACCGCGAGATGTCGTGGCTCGAGTCCGTCCGTTCCCGGCCGTCGCTCGCCGATCCCGTCCGGGAGCTCGACCGGCGGGCCGAGCAGGTCGACGCGTTGCGCCAGCGGTCCAGGCGTTGCCTGTCGGCGTCCCTGGACCGCTCGGCCGATTCGCTGGAACATCTCAGGGCCAGGCTCGTGGCCCTCTCCCCCGCCGCCACTCTGGAGCGCGGTTACGCCATCGCGCAGCGCCCCTCCGGTGAGGTGGTCCGCCTGGCCGGGGACGTCAAGCCGGGCGACGAGTTCACGATCCGCTTCTCCGACGACCGCGTGACGGTGACCGCCCAGGACGCGTGACCGTGCGGGGACGGTCCCGGCGGGTCAGATCTCGAGGCGGACGTCGTAGGCCACGAGCCAGGCGTTCATCTGCAGGATGCCCTCCAGCGAGGTCCGGGCGCCCTGCAGGCTGACCGCGCCCAGGGGCTGGTCGAGCATCTTCCGCACCCTGTCCGCGTCGACCAGGCAGCCGATGGCGGAGTCCCCGTCCAGCACGCGGGTGACCTCGGCACGCAGCGCGCGCTCGTAGGCCGGGTCCTGGGTCGAGGGGTAGGGCACCTTGCGGCGCTCCACCACCGAGCGGGGCAGCACGTCGGCCGTCGCCGCGCGCAGCAGGCTCTTCTCGTGCCCGTCGAAGGTCTTCATCGCCCAGGGGGCGTTGAAGACGTACTCGACCAGGCGGTGGTCGCAGAACGGCACCCGGACCTCCAGGCCCACGGCCATGCTCATGCGGTCCTTTCGGTCGAGCAGGATCTGCACGAACCGGGTCAGGTGCAGGTAGCTGATCTCCCGCATCCGCTTCTGCAGCCCGGTCTCCCCCGGCACCCGCGGCACCTCGGCCAGCGCCCGCTGGTAGCTGTCGGAGCGGTAGGCGGGGATGTCGAGCTTGCGCAGCAGTTCCTCGTTCAGGAACTCGCCCCGCGTGGACAGGCCCGTCTGGCCCTGGATGGCGAGCCACGGGAAGGTGCCCGAGTTGACCGCCTGGGGATCGTGGAACCACCGGTAGCCGCCGAAGACCTCGTCGGCGGACTCTCCCGACAGGGCCACCGTCGAGTGCCCCCTGATCGCCTTGAAGAGCAGGTAGAGCGAGGTGTCCATGTCGCCGATGCCGAGCGGGAGGTCCCTCGCCCGCAGGACGGCCGCGCGGACGGCGGGATCCATGAGGTCGGCCGAGTTCAGCACGATGTCCGAGTGGTCGGAGCCGACGTGCCGTACGACGTCCCTGACGTACGGCGTGTCGGGGGTGTCGCGCATGTCGTCGGCCTGGAAGTTCTCGCTGTAGCCGGCGAAGTCGACGGAGAAGGACCGCACCCCGCCCTTGCCGGCCAGCGCGCGGGCCGCGAGCGCGGTGACCGCGCTGGAGTCGAGACCGCCGGACAGCAGCGTGCACAGCGGCACGTCGGAGATGAGCTGCCGCTCGACGATGTCGTCGAGCAGCTCCCGCACGGTCCGGATGGTGGTCTGCAGGTCGTCGGTGTGCTCGCGGGACTCCAGCCGCCAGTAGCGCCGCTTGCTCAGGCCCTCGCGCCGCAGCTTCACCACCTGGCCGGGCCGCACCTCGCGCATGCCGCGGAAGACGGCGGACTCGGGCGTCTTGACGAAGGCCAGGATCTCGCGCAGGCCGTCGGCGTCGATCACCCGCTCGGCGAGCGGGTTGGCCAGGATGGCCTTGGGCTCGGAGCCGAACAGCACCCCGTTCGGGGTGGGGTAGTAGTACAAGGGCTTGATCCCCATACGGTCGCGCACGAGCAGCAGTTCCTCGCGGCGGGCGTCCCAGATGGCGAAGGCGTACATGCCGTTGAGGCGGGAGACGAAGTCCTCGCCCCATTCGAGGTACGCCTCCAGGACGACCTCGGTGTCGCTCTGCGTCCGGAACCGGTGCCCGCGCTGTTCGAGCTCGGCGCGCAGCTCCCTGAAGTTGTAGACCTCGCCGCTGTAGGTGAGCGCGGCCACGACCTCGCCCTCTGCTCCGGCGGTCATGGGCTGTCGCCCGCCCTCGATGTCGATGATGGCCAGCCGCCGGTGACCGAACGCGACGTGCGGAGCGAGCCACGACCCCTCGGCGTCGGGCCCCCGGCACGCCATCGTGTCCGTCATGGCCTGCACGGTCTCCCGTTCGCGACGAAGGTCGCGTCCGTAGTCCACCCAGCCGCTGATTCCACACATAAGGATGACCCCCCGATCATCGCCCCCGAAGATGGTTAGTACATCTAAATAACGGACTAATCACCCTCTTTATGCCCATAGCGGACAGCTCTAAGGGGCCCCGGAGTGTCGGCCCCGGCCTCTAAGGTGGGGGACGTGGCTGAGGACAAGCAGACCCCGTCGGACAAGCAGGCCCCGTCGGACGAGCAGACGCCGTCGTACGAGAAGGCCCGCGAAGAGCTGACCGAGGTGGTGCGCCGGCTGGAGACCGGCGGGCTCACGCTGGAGCAGTCGATAGAGCTGTGGGAGCGGGGAGAGCGGCTGGCCGCGATCTGCGAGGAGTGGCTCCAGGGCGCCCGCGCGAAGCTGGCCGCCGCGATGGCCCAGCGCCAGGAGCCCCAGCCCAACGGCCCGGAGGAAGCGCCCTTCTGACCCCGGTGGCCACCCGCCGACGACGAACCTAGGATCGCCGCGCGCGACATCGGCAAGGCCGAGCTTGGCCTGCGTGCGCGTTCCGAGCGAGAGCAGGGCCGGCACGCGGACGCGAGCCTTGACCAGGGCGCGGCGGTCACCGACAACCGTCGCGGAGAGCTGACCATCGATCACGCCCGGACCCGTTGTCCAGGCCGGCCCGGATCTCGACCATGGCAGGAGGATCACCAAAAGTAAGGACCGTACGCATGAACTCGGTTGTCATACGCCGGCTCAGCGGCGCGGACTGGCGTACCTGGTGCCATCTCCGACTCGCGGCACTCGCCGACGCGCCCGACATCTTCCACGGGGACCTGGAAGAGGAACGCGCTTACGACGAAGCGCGGTGGCGCGAGTGGACCGAGGACGGTGTCAAGGTGGCCGCGTTCGACGCGGACGTGCCGGTCGGTGTAGCCGCTGGGCGTGTCCCGGCAGACCGAGCCATGGTCGTGGAACTCTTCGGCATGTGGGTGCGTCCCGACGTCAGAGGCAGGCGGATCGCCGAGCGCCTCGCGCTGGAAGTGCTGGCCTGGGCGCGGGAAACAGGACGCCCCCGGGTGGAGCTATGGGTCATCTCCGGCAACAAGCCAGCGGAACGCGTGTACCGGCGGCTCGGATTCCACGACACGGGCGAATACGAACTCCATCCGCGTGACCCGGGCCTGCGCAAGTACGTCATGGCCAGGGGAACAGCGGACGGTGACGCCTGATCCGCCTCTGTGACTCGCGCAGGGACGGGGGTGACGTCTACCGGGCTGGACTCCAAGACAGACCTTCACGTTTACCTGCGGGACGCGCGCGAGGCCCTGCTGCGAAACCTTGAAGGCTTGTCGGAATACGACCTTCGCCGTCGATCGCACCGTGGGCCTGCGGGACGGAGACGCCGACACACCGCTTGTGGACCCGGCGTGGTGGGAGAGCCATCGTGACCGGGTGGAGCGCGTTGCGCAGGAAGCCGATCGAGGCGCTCGAAGGCAGCTTGCTCTCTTAGGCGTTCCAGAGGGCGGCGAGCTGCCGGGTGGCCAGCCGGGACGGCACTGCGCGCAGCGACGTGTCACGCAGCCACGCGGCGACGCCGGTCCGGGAGGTCAGCCGTGACTGCCGGGCCGCCGCCAGCATCATGCGATTGGCTCTGGGCCTGCGCTCGGCGTCGTAGCGCAGGAGCCGCTCGGCGACGTCCACCGGCTCAGCGCCGCTCGGGTGGCGACCCAAGTGGCGACCCAGGTGGCGACACAGTGCCGCCGCGTCTTCGAATGCCTGACTGGCGCCCTGCCCGAGGTCGGGCGGCATGGCGTGCGCGGCGTCGCCGAGAAGCGCGATCCTGCCGACCGCGAACGAAGGCAGGGGTTCGGCCAGGCGGGCGATCGGATCGACGTGGATGGCGGTGGGCGGGGTGGCCTCGATCAGCGTCGTGACGAGGGGGTGCCAATCGGCCATCAGGGACAGCATCCGCCGGCGCGCCTCGTCCGCTCCGGGCGGCGTGCCGTGCAGGGCGGAGTCGGTGAACCAGTACAGGCGGTCCTCGCCGGCGGGGAACAGGCCGAACATCGCCCCACTCCGGCGGTCGACCAACTGGCTTGCGAGCAGCTCCTCGTCCAGGCCGGGCGGACGGGGCAGCATGCCGCGCAGGTCCATGCGGCCGGTCCGCCGCAGCCCGGGGTGGGCGGGGAACAGCTGTGCGCGCAGCGCGCTTCCGATGCCGTCGGCCACGATCACGGCGTCCGCCCTCGCGACGGGTTCTCCCTCGCTGATCACCGTCACTCCGGCGGGGCCGGGCTCCAGTCGTTCGACCGGAGTCGCGGTCCGCACCAGCTCCGGCGGCAGCGGGGCGCGGAGCGATCGGTGCAGTTCCGCTCGCTCGATCATGACGGGCGCCCCGATCTCCTGCCGCGCCCGGGCCATGTCGGTGACCAGCAGCGGCCGTCCGCGCCAGTCCCGCAATCCCCCGTGGGTCACCCGCATCACATGCCCGCGGACGTCTTCGGCCAGCCCCAGCGCTTCCAGGGCGCGAAGCCCGTTGGGCATGACCACGATCCCGGTGCCCGCTTCCCTCAGCTCGGCGTCCCGTTCGAAGAGTGTCACCTCATGACCCAGGCGATGCAGCCCCACCGCCGCCGCCACTCCGCCGAGGCCGGCGCCGACCATCACGATCCGCACGAGACCTCCCGATAGGTTCACTACGATCGTACTAGTACGGATATTGGTAGCATGGCCCCATGCCGCCCACCAACGCGGCCCGGCGCCGGGCCCTCACCGATGCCGCCATCGAGTTGCTGGCGTCAGCGGGCGTGCACGGCCTGACCCATCGGGCGGTGGAGAAAGCGGCGGACGTCCCGCCGGGAACGGCGTCGAACTACTTCCGCAGCCGGGAGGCGCTGCTGGTGGCCGCCGCGGAGCGCATCGCGGAACTGCATCACGAGGACACCGGTCGGGCCGTCAAGCAGCCGGCGACGCTGGTCGACCTGCTGACGGAATCGTTGTTCACAGCGGCGACCACACTCCGCGGCCGCTACCTGGCGATCTTCGAACTGCGGTTGGAGGCCGCGCGCCGGCCGGTGCTCGCCTCGGCGCTCGCGGGCCTGCAGGAAACGGCGTCGCCGATCAGTGCGGGGCACCACGACGAACTCGGCCTCGACATCCCACGCGAGAGGATCCCCGCCTTGATCGCGCTCTACGGCGGTGCGCTGTTCACCTTGGTCGGCGCACCACCGGAGCACGTCAGCAGGGACGTCGTGCGGAGCATGGTCGAGGTCATCGTGCACGGCTGTATGCCGCGGAGGTGAGCGTACGTCCGGCGTGACGGCAGGGTCGTCAGACGCCACGCCGCCGCGCGTCTACCTCGATCTCGATCTTCATGCGGGGGTCGGCCAGGCCGCACTGCATCATCGTGGCGGCCGGCCGTACCTCGCCGAACCGGCGGCGCAGGACCGGCCAGCACGGCTCGAAGTCGGCCCGGTCGGGCAGCAGGTAACGCACCCGCACGACGTCGGCGAAGGTGCACCCCGCCTCGGACAGCGCCGCCTCGATGTTCCGCAGGCACTGCTCGGCCTGCTCCACCACGTCATCGGAGATCGTCATCGTGGCGTAGTCGAAACCGGTCGTTCCGGACACATGCACCCGGTCGCCGTCCACCACGGCCCGGGCGTAGCCGATCTGCTCCTCGAACGTCGAACCGCCGAGGATCGCGCGTCGCTCTGTCATGCGCCAGAACGCTAGGCCGAGGCGTGCCGATACGTCTAATACGTCCTCGGACATCGCCTGATATCACTGGGCGTATGGAGCGCCCCGAACTCCCCCTGGCGCAGGTGCACGCTTTCGTCGTGCTCGCCGAGGAACTGCACTTCGGCCACGCGGCCGCCCGCCTGGGCATCGCCCAGCCACCGCTCAGCCAGCAGATCCGCCGCCTGGAGGACAAGGTCGGCCACGCGCTGTTCACCAGGGAACCGGGACGTGTCGCCCTGACCGCGGCGGGCCGCGAGCTGCTGCCCGCCGCCCGGCGCGCTCTCGCCGATCTCACCGACGGGCTGTCCGCCGCCAGGGCCGCCGGCAGCGGCCGGACCGGCCGCCTGCGGATCGGCTTCGCCGCCTCC